>JBAXUD010000122.1:0-8223 GCA_037129875.1 Mycobacteriaceae bacterium | reverse complement strand
CAGGAAACCGAATCCCTTGTCGGTGTCGTACCACTTCACCTTGCCGGTCGGCACTGGATCTCACCTGCTTGTCTGACGTAACCATGCGTCCGCCCAGGACGCCTGAGCGATCCTACTCAACGACTACCCCGGCCAGCAGCCCAATTCGGTTCGGTAGGCTGGCGTGACCGCTGGAGGAGAGCATGCGCCTGATCCTGAACGTCGTCTGGTTGGTTTTCGGCGGTCTGTGGCTCGCGCTCGGCTACCTGCTGGCAGCCCTGATCTGCTTTCTGCTCATCGTCACCATCCCGTTCGGGTTCGCCTCGGCGCGTATCGCGCTGTTCGCTCTCTGGCCGTTCGGCCGGACGGTCGTGGACAAGCCGGGACCGCAGGCCGGGGCGATGGTCGGCAACGTGATCTGGGTGGTGCTGTGCGGCGTGTGGCTGGCGATCGGGCACGTCATCACCGCCATCGCGATGGCACTGACCATCGTCGGCATCCCCCTGGCGCTGGCGAACCTGAAGCTGATCCCGGTGTCGCTGATGCCATTGGGCAAGGAGATCGTTCCGGTCGACCGTGCCCACGACTGGGCCTCGGCGCCGCGTCGGAAACGGGCATGACCCCCACCACCCTCGGCCTGCCGGCCGTTCGCCGCGACCCCGAATCGCCGCGGGCCGGCATGCCGGGCACCGGCCCGCTGGTGGACACCTTCGGGCGTGCCGCCACCGATCTGCGCGTCTCACTCACCGATCGCTGCAACCTGCGCTGCACCTACTGCATGCCCGCCGAAGGCCTGGCATGGTTGCCGGCCGGTGAGGTGTTGACCTTCGACGAACTGACCCGGCTACTCCGGCTGGCCGTTACCCGGCTGGGCATCTCCAGCGTCCGGTTCACCGGCGGCGAGCCGCTGCTGTACCGCCGCCTCGAGGACGTCGTGGCCGCTACCGCGCGGCTGCATCCCCGGCCGGAGATCGCGCTCACCACCAACGGCGTGGGGCTGGCCGGCCGCGCGCACGGCCTGGCCGCAGCCGGACTCGACCGGGTGAACGTCTCGCTCGACACCGTCGATGCGCGGCACTTCGCGGCAATCACCCGCCGGGACCGTCTTGACCAGGTTCTCGACGGCCTGGCTGCGGCCGCTGCCGCCGGGCTGGGCCCGGTGAAGGTCAACGCCGTCCTTGATCCGGTGTCCGGACCCGACGACGCCGCCGAGCTGCTGCAGTTCTGCCTGGCGCACGGCTACCAGCTGCGGATCATCGAGCAGATGCCCCTGGACGCCGGGCACAACTGGAGCCGGGAATCGACGGTGGGCGCCGAGGCGGTCCTCACGGCCCTGCGCCGGCGATTCGACCTTAGCTCTGATCCGGCCCCGCGCGGCTCTGCGCCGGCACGCCTATGGCTGGTCGACGGCGGACCGGCCACGGTGGGCATCATCGCCTCGGTGTCGGACGCATTCTGTTCGGACTGCGACCGCACCCGGCTCACCGCCGACGGGCAGGTGCGCAGCTGCCTGTTCGCCAGCGACGAGACCGACCTGCGCAGCCTGCTGCGCGCGGGCGCCGGCGACGACGAGGTGGAGTCCGCATGGCGGACCGCCATGTGGGCCAAGGCCGCCGGACACGGCATCAACAGCCCGCATTTCGTGCAGCCGACCCGCCCGATGAGCGCAATCGGGGGCTGACTATGACCGAGGTCACTGCCCTCATGCCGATCACCGTGCGGTTCTTTGCTGCAGCCCGGGAGGCCGCCGGAGCGGACACCCGAGTTCTGAGACTCCGAGAGGGCTCCACCGTCGACGACGCCATCCGTGAACTCTGTGGTCAGAGTGACAAAATGACACTGGTGTTACAGAAGTGTTCATACCTCGCCGACGGGGTGGCAGTTCGCGACCGGACCGCTGTGCTGCGGGCTCACCAGACCTTCGACGTATTGCCGCCGTTTGCGGGCGGCTAGTGGTGATTTAAGTCACATCACAAACTAATCACAACGTGACCACGGAGCGATCACATCGACGCTCCACCTGCACCGACGCTGGGCTTTTAGAGATCCATTAGAGTTCGCCACCAGGCAAAACACCGCTTTTCCCACAAGGTGACGACCCCGCGGGCAGCCGATACCGTCGTCGATGGCCCGCCTCCTCGTTGCGGCAGGCCCCCTCCGCTCCCCGCGCCGAACTCCATCCATGGAGCGGAGGGAACATCGAACATTTCCGGATGGAGGCGGGGGGCCCACTCGGTCCGCCGAAATCGGAGCTCCGGCTCCTTGGGGTGAAGTCGCGAACGACGCGGCCGGGCAGCCTCTCTCGCCCGAACCCGACAGCTGACCTCGTAGGCGCGTTCCAGAGAGGACCGACCTATGAGCGGACGCCATCGCAAGCCCACCACGTCGTCTATCGGCGTCGCAAAGATCGCCGTGACGGGTGCCGTGATCGGCAGCGGAAGCCTCGGCTTCGCCGCTGCGGCTCACGCCGCAACGGATTCCGAGTGGGACACCGTCGCCGGCTGCGAGTCCAGCGGCAACTGGGCGATCAACACCGGCAACGGATACCAGGGCGGTCTGCAGTTCTCCTCCAGCACCTGGCTGGGCTACGGCGGCGGTCAGTACGCCTCGGCGGCCAATGCGGCCACCCGTGAGCAGCAGATCGTCATTGCCGAGAAGGTGCTTGCCGGTCAGGGCCGAGGGGCGTGGCCGGTATGCGGCCGCGGTCTGTCCGGTCCCACGCCGCGTGGCGTGACGACCACCGAGGTCAAGTACCACACCGAGGTGCCCGCCGCGCCGGCAGACACCCCGGTCGACGCCCCTGCCCCGGCCGCCGGCGCCGATGCCCCGGTGATCCCGGAGGCAGTGCCCGCACCGGCTCCCGAGGAACTCCCCGCACCGGCAGACGCCGTCCCGGCTCCCCAGGAACTGCCCGGACCGGCAGACGCCGTCCCGGCACCCCAGGACCTGCCCGCACCGGCTCCTACGCCGCGGGATCCGGGCGCTGCGCAGCCGCAAATCATCTCCATCAGCGACACGACCGCCGGCACCGATCAGATCGTCACCATCAACGCGGATGCGCCGCTGCCCACCACGACCGTCGTCGAGGCCGGCCTGATCGGCCCGGCTCCGCTGACGCCGGCCGATCCCGTGGTGCCGCCGGTGGTTCCGACCGCAGTGGTCCCGGCCCCAGCCGTCGCGACCGATCCGACCGCCGCGGTCGTGGTCCCCGCCGCGGCCGCACTGCCCGGCGCGCCGGCGCCGGAGGGCGTGCCGCACCTGCCGAGCCCGGACAGCCCGCCCCCGGGCACCAGCACCGACCCGGGACAGGCCGGCAACCCGAATGTCTCCTACGTCAAGGAACTGTGGCACGCACTGCAGAACCAGGAGATCGGCCGCAACGACCTGATGCTGGCGCTGGCCCAGCGCTCGTTCACCGGCGAGATTCCGGTCGACGGCGCCACCCCGGAACCCGCTCCCGTCCCGGCTCCCCCGGGCGGCTAGTTAAGCACCCCGGCGGTGCCCGGCAATTAGGCACGCCGGCGGTGCCCGGCAGTTAGGCACGCCGGCGGTGCTCGGCAGTTAGGCACGCCGGCGGTGCCCGGCAGTTAGGCACGCCGGCGGTGCCCGGCAGTTAGGCCGAGTTCACCCACTCGTCGGTGCCGTCGGCGAAGAACTGGTGCTTCCACACCGGTAGCCGTTCCTTGACGGCGTCGACGAGTCGCGCGCAGGTCCCGAAGGCCGCGGCCCGATGTTCGGCCGCGACAGCGGCCACCAGAGCGGCTTCACCGATCGCGAGGGGCCCCACGCGATGACTGGCCGCGATCGCGTGGACCCCGGGAGCGGCGGCCGCGAGCTCGGCGAGGACTTCGAAGAGGATCTGCTCGGCGTGCGGGTGCGCGGAGTACTCCAGGTGCAGCACCTCACGACCGCCGTCGTGGTTTCGCACGATGCCGGCGAAGCCGACCACGGCTCCCGCCGCGTGGTGGGCGACGAGCTGCTCGTGTTCGGTGAGCAGAATCGCATGCTCGGTGACGGCCGCCCTGACGATGCGGGTCATTGGTGGTCTCCTCCCGACAGCTGGTCGAGCGCATGGTCGAGGACCTCGGCCAGCACCGACAGCCCGTCGCGGACTCCGCCTGTCGAGCCCGGCAGATTCACGATCAGAGTCCGCCCCACCACTCCGCACACACCACGCGACAGCACCGCGGTGGGCACCTTGGGCAGTCCCGACCGGCGAATCGCGTCGGCCAGCCCGGGGATCTGGTAGTCCAGCAGCTCCGCGGTGGCTTCCGGGGTGCTGTCCGTCGGCGATATCCCGGTTCCGCCGGAGGTGATGACGACGTCGACGACGTCGTCCACCGCGGCCCGAAGGGCCTGCCGGACCGGGTCCCCGTCGGCGATCACCGTCGGCGCGGGAACGTCGAATCCGCGCCCGCCCAACCAGTCACGGACGATGGGACCGCAGCGGTCCTCGTAGGTGCCGGCCGCCGCGCGCGTCGAGGCGATGATCACCCGGGCGGTGCGGGTCATTGCTCGGCTGTCCAGAGGCCGGTCTTGCCGCCCTCCTTGCGCAGCACCCGGATACCGTCGATCCGTGCGGCGGGGTCGACGGCCTTGATCATGTCGTAGACGGCCAGCGCCGCGACGGCGACTGCGGTCAACGCCTCCATCTCGACGCCGGTGCGGTCGGTGGTGCGCACCGACGCAGTGAGATCTATTCTCCGCGAACCGATCTCGAAGTCGACGTCGACCCCGCTTAGCGCGAGTTGGTGACACAGCGGGATCAGTTCGCTGGTGCGTTTGGCCGCCAGAATGCCCGCCACTCTCGCCGTGGCCAGGGCATCGCCTTTGGGCAGGCCGCCCGAGGTGATCAGACCGATCACCTCATCGGTGGTGTGCACCGAGCCGACAGCAGTGGCGCTGCGGGCAGTCGCAGACTTCCCGCTGACGTCCACCATCCGCGCCGCGCCATGGTCGTCGAGGTGCGAAAGACGGTGCTGTGGTGTCCCGGAGGGACCGCCGGCCACCGCTACCTGTTGACGACGGTGACCGGGTGCACGTACGGGAGCGCCGAGGCCGGCACTGGGAACGTGACGTCCCCGAACGGCGAAAGCGCACCCACCATGGGCGACGCCAGTTCGCTCACCGGATGGTCCTCGGGATCCTGGGTCGGCCAGCCGTTGTCGACGTACCTGTGCTTAAACGTCTTCTCTGCCACGCCCATCATTGTGACACCCCTCGGCCCCGCCCGCGCAGAAAGCGGGCTGACTTACCCTGGTCAGCGATGACCGAGACGCGTTCCACCCGCGGCCAGCCACTGGGCTCGTGGCTGGCCGGCCTGTCCGACGACCGGCTGATCCGCCTGCTGGAACTGCGTCCCGACCTGGCCCAGCCCGCCCCCGGCAGCAGCGCGGCCCTGGCGGCGCGCGCCAGCTCGCGGCAATCGGTCAAGGCTGCTGCCGACGATGTGGACTTCCTGCGCCTGGCGGTGCTGGACGCGCTGCTGGTGCTGCACGCCGACCACGCCGCCGTACCGATCAGTGAGCTGGTGGCAACACTCGCCGGCCGACAGGCCGGCCCCGATGTGCTCTCCGCCGTCGATGACCTGCGGGATCGCGCCCTGGTGTGGGGCGAGGAGGAGCTGCGGGTATCGCCGGAGGCCGCGGCCGCGTTGCCCTGGTTCCCGGGCCAGGTCGTGCTGGAGGATTCACCGCGCCCGGCGGCCGGACTGCGCGCGGTGATCGACCGCCTCGACGAGCCCGAGCGCGACGTGCTGGACCGCTTGGTGGTCGGTTCCCCGGTGGGCCGCACCCGCGACGCCGCCCCCGGCACCGCGCCGGACCGCCCGGTGCAACGACTGCTGGCCGCCGGACTCCTGCGCCAGGTGGACACCGAGACGGTGGTGCTGCCGCGCGACGTCGGGCAGGCGCTGCGCGACGAGGAACCCGGCCCCTTCGCGCTCAGTTCGCCGGACCCGGTGATCGCCACGGTGACGACCAAGGACGTCGACGCATCGGCCGCCGGGGCGGCGATGGAGTTGATGCGCCAGGTCGAGGTGGTCACCGAAGCCCTCTCCGCAGCGCCGGTCCCCGAGTTGCGCAGCGGCGGCCTGGGCGTCCGGGAGGCCAAGCGGCTGGCCAAGACCACCGGAATCGACGAGCAGCGCCTCGGTCTGATTCTGGAACTGGCGGCTGCGGCGGGCTTGATCGCCAGCGGTGTGCCCGATCCAGCGCCGCCCGGCGACGCGGTGACCTTCTGGGCACCGACGGTGGCCGCGGATCGGTTCGCTGAGTCGCCCCCATCGGCCCGCTGGCTTGCGCTGGCACGAACCTGGCTGGGCCTTGCGTCCCGCCCGGGCCTCATCGGTAACCGAGGACCGGACGGGAAACACTATGCGGCGCTGTCGGATTCGCTGTATTCCACCGCCGCCCCGCTGGACCGCCGACTGCTGCTCGGCATGCTCGCGGAGTTGCCGGCCGGATCATCGGTGGACGCCACCAGCGCTGCGCGCGGGCTGATCTGGCGACGACCGCGTTGGGCGGCGCGCCTGCAGCCTGCGCCGGTGGCCCATCTGCTCGACGAGGCGCATGCCGTCGGACTCACCGGACGTGACGCCCTGGCCGGCCCCGGGCGGGCATTGCTCGACGGCGGTGACGATGCCGCGGTGGCCGCGATGGCCGCCGCACTGCCGGCACCGATCGATTATTTCCTGGTACAGGCGGATAACACCGTCGTGGTGCCCGGCCCGCTGCAACGAGAACTGGCCGACGAACTGGCCGCGGTGGCGGCCGTGGAATCCGCCGGTGCGGCGATGGTCTACCGGGTCAGCGAGCAGTCGATCCGGCACGCCCTCGACGTCGGCCGAACCGCGGAAGGACTGCAGCGCTTCTTCGAGAAACACTCGACCACCCCCATCCCCCAGGGTTTGAGCTATCTGATCAATGACGTCGCGCGGCGCCACGGCCAACTGCGGGTGGGCATGGCGGCCTCGTTCGTCCGCTGCGAGGACCCTGTCCTGCTGTCTCACGCCGTGGCCGCACCGGCGATGGCTCACCTGGAGGTCCGTCTGCTGGCGCCGACGGTGGCGATCTCGCAGGCGCCGATCGCCGAGGTGCTGGCCGCGCTGCGCCAGGACGGTTTCGCGCCCGCCCCCGAGGACTCCTCGGGGGCCATCGTCGACCTGCGCCGCCGCGGCGCCCGGGTGCCGGTGAACCCGACTCGCAGGCCGCTGCGCGGGCACAACCGCCCGAGTCCGGAGAGCCTGGCCACCGTGGTGTCGGTGTTGCGCCGGATGGACTCCGCACCACTGAGCGGCATGCGGGTCGACCCCGCCGTCGCGATGGCACTGCTGCAACAGGCCGCCGTCCACGGCAAGGACGTGCTGATGGGCTACGTCGACGCGGCCGGCGTGGCGACCCAGCGGGTGGTCACCCCGATCTCGCTGCGCGGCGGGCATCTGATGGCCTTCGACTCCGCCCAGGGCAGGATGCGGGAGTTTGCTGTGCACCGGGTGACCTCGGTCGCGTCGGCCGACTCCGGATAATGGAGCGATGACCCCCCGGACCCAGGCACGTCGCACATGACCGATGGCCCGCTGATCGTCCAGTCCGATAAGACCGTCCTGCTCGAAGTCGATCACGAACAGGCCGGCGCGGCGCGGGCCGCCATCGCCCCGTTCGCCGAACTGGAACGGGCGCCCGAACACATCCACACCTACCGGATCACCCCGCTGGCGTTGTGGAACGCGCGCGCCGCCGGGCATGACGCCGAGCAGGTCGTCGACGTGCTGGTCACCTTCTCGCGGTACGCGGTGCCGCAGCCGCTACTGGTCGACATCGTCGACACCATGGCCCGGTACGGCCGTCTGCAACTGGTCAAGCACCCGGCCCAAGGACTCATGCTGGTGAGTCTGGATCGGGCGGTCCTCGAGGAAGTTCTGCGCCACAAGAAGATCGCCCCGATGCTGGGCGCGCGCATCGACGACGACACCGTTCTGGTCCACGCCAGCGAACGCGGCCGGATCAAGCAGATGTTGCTGAAAATCGGTTGGCCCGCCGAGGATCTCGCCGGCTACGTCGACGGCGAGAAGCACCCGATCAGTCTCGACCAGGACGGCTGGGAGCTGCGCGACTACCAGCAGATGGCCGCTGACTCGTTCTGGGCCGGCGGATCCGGCGTGGTGGTGCTTCCCTGCGGCGCCGGCAAGACCATCGTCGGCGCGGCCGCCATGGCGAAAGCGGGAGCGACCACGCTGATCCTGGT
>JBAXUD010000121.1:0-8225 GCA_037129875.1 Mycobacteriaceae bacterium | reverse complement strand
GTCAGCGCGAGGTCATACCCGGGCCCGCAACCGGGACCGGTGCCCATCGAGGCGCAGAAACACAGTCCGCCGGGCTCGGTGCAGTTGACGCCGACGATGAACACCCCGTCACGCCGGCCGGTGTAAGAGGTGTCCGGGTGGGATCCGCCCGCCAGCACCCGGTCCAGGATCGCGATCGCCGCCAGGTCGCAGCCGCGCACCCCCAGGAATGCGTAACGGGGATCGGGCTCCGCGTCGGCTTCCCCGGTGTCCGAAGACCAGACCCGCTGGCGCGGTGGATGCAGGAACTGCTTCCACGACTGGGGACCCGCCGAGTGGCCGAACGCCGCCCGGTCTGTCCTGGCTCGCACCCGGTAGGTGCCAGGGGCGACGTCGACACCCCACCCGTACGGCAGCTCGTCGGCGGTGTCGATCTCGGCCAGCACGATCGCGTTGTCCCGCAGCGTCGGACCCACCACCCGTCGTCCGCGCCGGCGGAGTTCGGCGACAAGGCGATTCAGTCCCGTGCTGTCGATCACCACCGAACCGCCGGACGTCATGCTCCCCATCGTGCCTGACATCTCCCCCTGGGGTTGGTCGTTGCGGGCCGCGGCGTAGGGCCTAAAGTCACATTCCCGCTCCCAGCACCAGCAGCATCACGTTGAGCACCGCGATGGCGATCCCGCAGCGGAAAGGCGTTTTACCGTGGCCGGTGAGCGCGCCGACGGCCAGCGCCGCGGCCAGCAGCAGTGCGGCCCAGGCCAGCGCCGGCGCCGGCCCCGGCGGTCCCAGCACGATGACCACCGTGGCACCCATCAGCAGGACGGTGGCGACGCCCTGGGAACCCGGGCCACCGATCCGGTGCGGCAACCCTCGGATACCGGTTGCCGCGTCGTCGGCGAGGTCGGGCAATGTGTTGAGGAAGTGGGCTGCCGCACCCAGGGCGGCACTCGCCGCAACAATCCAGACCTTGGGCGGTGTTGGCGGGGTCGCGGCGAGGCTCACCACCGCGGGCAGCGAGCCGAAGGCCACGACGTAGGGCAGCCATGACCACATCGTTGCCTTGAGTCCGAGGTTGTAGGCGATTCCCGAGCCGACCATGAGCACCAGGTGCACCAGGGCACTTCGCCATCCCAGCGCGGTGGACAACCCGACCGCCGCGATGGCCGCGACACCCAGGGCCACCGATGCCGATTTCGCCGACACCTCCCCGGTTGCCAGCGGCTTGTCACCGCGGCCGACGGCGGCGTCACGGCCGGCGTCGAGCAAGTCGTTGGACCACCCGATCACCAACTGGCCGGCGAACACGGCCGCCGTCAACAGAACCAGCCGCGTCGCACCGAGACCCGCGGCCACTCCCAGCAACGAGGCCAGTGTCGTCACCGCGATGGTCGGTTCGATATGCGCGGCCCTGATCAGGGCTCCCGCCTTTGTGGACTTCTTGCCGCTCCGGTTCACAGTGGGTTAGGTCTCGCCGTGGATGTTCGTTCGACTGGTGCGGGGCCCTCGCCCTCGGTGAAACCGAGGCGACGGTGCAGGCGCACCATCGGCGCCGGGGCCCACCAGTTCCAGCCACCGGCCGCATGCATGAAGGCCGGCACCAGAACCATCCGAACCAGGGTGGCGTCCACCAGCACGGCCAGCGTCAGTCCCAGCCCGAACATCCGCATGAACGCCACGTTCGCGGCGATCAGCGCCGCGAACGAGATCGACATGATCAAGGCCGCGGCCGTGACCACCCGGCCGGTGTGGGCGATGCCCAGCGCCACACTCTCGTCGTTGTCCGCGCGGGCCCGGTCCGGATCAAGGTGAGCCGTACCCCCGGATCCGGACGCCAGCCAGAATTCACGGATCCGGGACACCAGGAACACCTCGTAGTCCATCGACAAGCCGAAGGCGATGCAGAACAGCAGCACAGGAATGTTGGCGATCAACGTCCCGCTCGCCGTCGTGCCGAGGCCGCCGAGATGGCCGTCCTGAAAGATCCACACCATCGCACCGAACGCCGCGCTGAGGGAAAGCACGTTGAGCGCCAACGCTTTCAGCGGTATCACGACGCTGCCAGTCAGCAGGAACAGCAGGACCAGCATGATGACGGCGATCAGACCCAGCACAATCGGCAGTCGCGACGTGATGGCCGCGACACTGTCGTGGTTGATCTGGGCGATGCCGCCGAACTCGACCGGCGCGGGGGCGGGCACCGCGTGCAGCCGGTCGAGTTGGTCCTCGGACCGGTCGGAGAACAGCGGGGCGGTGCTGCTGACGGTCAGAAAGGCGCTGCCCCCTCGCTGCCCGGTCGGGGCTGCCGGGGGCCCGGCCAACGAGCCGGCGACGAATGCGCCGGACGGTACGGACACTGCTGAGACGTCGGGCACCCTGGACAGTTCGGCCGCGTACCGCTCGAGGTCGCCGCGGGTCACCCCGCTCGCGTCGGGGACCACGATGGGCACCGCCAACTCGGAGTTGTTGGCGAAGTTGGTGCGCAGCGCATCGCCGACCTGGTGTGCGGACAGCGACTGCGGCAGCGCCCGGTCGTCGGGGTACCCCCATTTGACCCAGAGGAACGGAAGGCCGACGACGACCAGCAGAGTCACAACGGCCAGTCCGAGCGGCACGGCATGGCGCAGCACCACTTTCGTCCAGCGGTACCAGAACAGCTCGTGGACGGGTCCCGGGGCGGGCCGGGGCCGGCCGAGGATTCGGCGGGCCAACCGGCGGACATCCAGCGACTCGAGTCGGTCGCCGAGCAGGACCAGCGCGGCGGGGGTCACCACCAAAGCGGCCAGTGCGGCGAACACCACGGTGGCAACGCCGGCGTAGGCGAACGATCTCAGGAAGTGCATCGGGAACAGCACCATCACCGCCATCGACAATGCGACCGTCGTCGCCGAGAACACCACGGTGCGGCCCGCCGTGGTCATCATCCGAACCAGGGCGGTGTCGCGGTCGGCGCCGGAGTCAGCCTCGTCGCGAAATCGGCTGATCATCAGCAGCGTGTAGTCGATGGCCAACGCCAGACCCAACGCGGCGGTCAGGTTGAGGGCGAAGATCGACACATCGGTGATCATCGCCGTCACCCGCAGCACCGCAAGGGCGCCGACGATCGCCATGACCCCGACGGCGAGCGGGAGGGCTGCTGCCCACAGGCCGCCGAAAACCCAGACCAGCACACCGAAGCTCAGCGGAATCGCGATCGACTCCATCACCAGCAGGTCTCGCTGGGACTGTTCGGTGATCTGCACTTCGAGCATCGCCAGGCCACCGGTGCGAACGGTCACGCCGTCGCGGTCGCGGGTCACCTGGGCCGACACCTCCTTGGCATAGGCCTGCCGGTCGCCCTCGCTTCCTTCGATGCCCGCCGCAATCAGCCCGACCTTGCGGTCCTTGCTGATCAACTCGGCAGCGGCGGGCGCCGGCACTGTCCACGGCGAGGTCACGTCCACCACGTGTGCCGAGTTTCTCAGCGTGTTGACGATGTCGGTGCCGACGGCTCGCGCGGCCGCGCTATCCACTCCGCCCGGCGCCGAGACGGTAACCAAGATCTGCACGTCGCCCTGGCCGAACTTTCCGGTCAGGAGCGTGGAGGCACGCGAGGACTCCGATGTCGGGTCCTGGAACCCGCTGGGGGAAAGGCTTTTCGCGACGGGGACGCCGAAGACGGCCAGCGCCAGCGTCAACAGCGCGACCACCACGAGGACGCGGCGGGGGGAGACAAGCGAAAGCCTTGCGATCCGCTGCATACATCAACCCCTCCGCGAACTGCGGTTAAGAAGGGAGCCTACCCGTGACCTCGCGGAGTCTCGTCCAACAGCCGATGCATGCCGCCCCCGAGCCCGGGTACCAGGCGGGCGGACGTCACGTTGACTACGTCAGTCTCGTTGATCTACAACAGCTTTCGCATAGATCGCGTCGAAGCTGGTTCGTCGTGTCACAGCACACCCGGCGCGGGATCATGTCCCAACTGGTGGCCCAGCGCATCCTCGATGGTGGCCTGCCGGAACCGATGCCCGAGAGCGGTCAGCGCTGCCGGTGCCACCCGCTGGCTGGCCTCGGCGAGTTCGACCGCCCCCTGCTTGCCGAGCAGCAACCGCGGACCGATCGAGGGAACCGGCAGCCGGGCCGGCCGGTGCAGGGTGGCGGCCAGGGCGGCGGTGTACTCGGAGTTGCGCACCGGGTTGGGCGCGACGGCATTGACCGGGCCGGACACCCGGGAGTCGTAGAGCGACCGGTGGTAGACGTCGAGCAGATCGTCGATACCGATCCAGGAGAGCCACTGTTTACCGCTGCCGAGTCGGCCACCCAGGCCCGCGGCGAACAGCGGCCGCAGCAGTTTCAGCGTCCCGCCGTCGGCGGCCTGCACGATCCCGGTGCGCACGGCCACCACGCGCGCTCCGCCGGCGCCGGCCGGGGCGGCGGCGTCCTCCCAGTCGGCCACCACGTCGGCCAGGAATCCGTCGCCGCGGGAACTGTTCTCGTCGAGCACCTCATCGCCGCGGTCGTATCCGTAGAAGCCGATCGCCGACGCGCTGACGAACGTCCGCAGGCCCGCAGTGCCGGCGGCGACCTCGGCCAGCCGGCGAGTCGGTTCGATGCGGGAGTCACGGATGGCTCGCCGGTGCGCTTCACTGAACCGGCCGGCGATGGACTCACCTGCCAGGTGTACGACGGCGTCGATGCCGTCGAGTAGATCGGCGGCGGGATTATTTGGGTCCCAACGTCTTTCGTCGGTGCTCGCTGCATCGCGGCGAACCAGGCGGATCACCCGGTGTCCGCCGGTGGACAGAAATGCCGACAGGGCGGTCCCGACCAGACCGGAGGCCCCCGTCATCGCCACGACGAGCGAACCGGCTCCGGCCTTTGCTGCGTCGCGGTGGGCGGCGAGGTCCTCGGCGACCTGACGATGCCGGTAGGCGAAGGTGGAGCGCAGCGCGGCGCCGGGAACGGTGGTGTCGACCTCGTCGTGCATCCGGGTGCGCCCCCCGCCGGCGTCACTGAACCGGTGGGTGTGCCGCCACCATCCGATCAGCCGCGGTGGCAGGGTCATCAGCCCGTCGGAGGAGAGCACGTCGACGAACTGGCGCGGCGGGTCGTAGCCCGCCGGATCATGCTGGGCGATCCAGCGCAGTCCGCCGGGCAGACCCAGGATCGCCTGACCGTTGGCCAGCGACTCGGTCTCTGCGACGATGCGCATCGGCTGCCATGGCGGAACCAGTCGGTGCATGGCGCCCGGCCGGGTGTGCCACGCCCAGACCTCGTCAAGCGGATGATCAACGATGCTGGCGTATTGGATACCCATGGTCCCCTCAGAACTGCTGGATCAACGCTCGCTGTCTGGCTCGCGACGCTCGTCGATGCTGACGGACTCTTCGTCGTCGGTCTCGTCAGCGTAGATCGTCTCATCAGCGTAGATCACCGTGGAGGACTCGTCGGTGTCCGGTACCGCGTGCGACTCGTCGGAATTGACGATGATGTAAGACTCTGTCGCAGTCGACGATTCGTCGGTGTATGGCTCCCCCGCATAAATCACGGTGGTTGAATCATCGCTGCTGTAGGGCAGGTCGGGCGACTCGGGATACGCCTTCGCGATCTCGGATTCGGCGAGCACATCGGTGTCGGCGACGATGTGGATTGCCGCCTCTTCCGCGGGCACCGGGTACACCGGTTCGTCATCGCTGGGGGTGTCGTAGTCGGGCTCGTCGGAGAGCACCTCGTCGGGATGGTCCTCGACGACCTCGAGATCGTCGGGATAGTCCGCGATGTCCTCGATGTCCGCGATGTCGTTTTGCTCGTCGGCCTCGGACTCGACCGGTTCGATCACCTCGGTGCTTTCCACCGGCGCGATGACCACCGGCGCGATGACTTCAGTGCGATCCGACGTGCGATCCGACGTGCGATCCGATGTGTGGACCGCCGGCGCCGCCGCCCGGTGGTGGCGGTCGCGGATCGCATCGACGATGAGCAACAGAACCCCGAGGGCGCTCAAGCCGATGCACACCCAGGCGATCATTTCGTTGCTGGTCACCACCGCGGTCACCAGAGCGGCGAGGCTGACGACCGCCAGCACCAGCGCGACGATCAGCATCGACCCGCCTCCAGCAGGCTGCGGCGAAACGCGTCGACGCCCACCAGCGGATTCCTAGCCAGAACCCCTACTGGTACGTCGTGTACGTGACGTCGCCCGTGTCGGCGGGAGCGGCCGAGCCGCGCTGGCCGAGTTCCTCCAGCTGAGACTCCAGGTAGGTCTTCAACCGGGTGCGGTACTCGCGCTCGAACGTGCGCAGCTGCTCCAGGCGCCCCTCCAGGAAGGTGCGCTGCTGGTTGATCGTGCTCATCACCTCGGTGTGCTTGCGTTCGGCGTCAGCCTGCAGGATGTCGGCCTTCTCATGGGCCTGCCGCAGTTGCGCCTCCGACCGGGTGGCCGCGTCGTTGAGCATGGCGTCGGCGCGCTGACGGGCCTCGTTGACGGTCGTCTCGGCGATGTAGCGCGCTTCGGAGACCATCTGATCGGCACTGGCCTGGGCGTCACTGACGAGCTTGTCGGCTTCAGCCCGGGCGGTGCTGGTGAGCCGGTCGGCGGTGTCCTGAGCGAGGCTGAGGACCCGGGCGGCCTTGAGAGCCTGGTCGTCGGTGATCCCCTCTTCGACGACTGTCGCCGTCTGGACCACCGCGACAGGTTCGGGCTGGTACTGCGGAATCACCTGGGTCTGCACCACTCCGGAGCGAGCCGAGGCCAACTCGGTGTCGAGCTCACTGACCCGCTGACGCAGGTCGGCGTTCTCCTCGATGAGCCGGGAGAGTTCCGTCTCAATCAGATCGAGGAAGGCGTCGACCTCGTCTTCGTTGTAGCCACGCTTGCCGATAGGCGGCTTGCTGAACGCCACGTTGTGCACGTCGGCCGGTGTCAGTGGCATTGTCTGCCCCTTCCGATCTGGGACGGCGGCATAAAACCGCTCGGGAGTGTAGAACGCGTTCCGTTTCGATCCGTACTGTAACTGGCGCCCATCCTGTCACACCAGACCCGCAGGTTGCAGTCGTGCAAAGAATTAAGATCGATTATCAGAGTTTGCGGCCCTGTGACTCGTCGCTGCACGCCACTCAGCTGACCGCCGCCCCGAAGGACAATTGCATTCCCAGGAAAGCCAGCAGCAGCAGCACCATGATGGAGAAGTCGAGCCTGACTGCGCCGATGGTGAGCTGCGGAATGATGCGGCGCAGCAGTTTCACCGGCGGGTCGGTGATGGTCATGATGACCTCGAGGATCACCACCGTGACACCGCGCGGATGCCAGTCCCGGCTGAACGACCGGATGAACTCGACCACGATGCGGGCGATCAGCAGTAGCCAGAACAGGAAGAACGCAAAGCCCAGGATCTCGAAGAACGCCGCCACCTAAAGCCGGTCTTTCTCATCAGTACTGCTCACCGAACTGCTCACCGAAGCCACTGGGAAACCCAGCGGCGCGCCGTCAGCCTACCGATAGCCGACGGCGGCGCCGGTGAGGTCAGTCGATCACTGGTAGCTGTAGAAGCCGGCTTCGGCGATCCGGCGGCGCTCCTCCGCGGAGACGTCGACGTCGGCCGGGGCCAGCAGGAACACCTTGGTGGCGACCTTGTCGAAGGATCCGCGCAGGGCGAACGCCAGCCCGGCGGCGAAGTCGACCAGACGCTTGGCGTCGGCGTTGTCCATCGAAACCAGATCCATGATCACCGGCTGACCGTCGCGGAAACGCTCCCCGATGGTGCGGGCCTCGTTGTAATCCTTGGGACGCAGCGTGGTGATCTTCGACAGTGGGCTGCCCTCTTCGAACAGCATGGCCATCCGGCGCGGATCCATGGCCAGCGCACCCCGCGTCGAACCGCGCATGGTGCCGAACCGGGACCGCGGCGGCAGATCGTGCGGACGCTCGAACTCGCGCGGGCGGAACCGCGGGTCCTCGGCGTAGCCGGCCCGGAACCCGCCGGTGGGCGGGTAGTCGGCCTCGCGTTCGTCGCCGTAGGAACCGAAGTCGCGGGGGTCGCGGTCGTCATAGCGTCCGCCGGCCCGCACGTCGGGCCGCACGTCGGGCCGCACATCTTCGTAGACGTCCTCGGCGAACCGCTCGCCGCGTCGCGAGAATCCCCGACCACGACCGGCGCCGGTGTCCCGGTCGTCGTCCTCGTAGTACTCGTCCTCGTAATCATCCATCGGCGCCATGCCGAAGTAGGCCTTGACTTTATGCAGAGTGCTCATCCGCTGACCCTTCTGGA
>JBAXUD010000120.1:0-8250 GCA_037129875.1 Mycobacteriaceae bacterium | reverse complement strand
GGACTATCCCGAGCGGAATATCGCTGCGCGCCAACACCTGCAGCGCCAGCCGTATGATGCCGTCGCCGCCGACGACGACGAAGGCGTCGGTCCCCTCTGCCACGGCTTGGGCCGCGAGATCACGCGCATGGGCCGCATCCCGGCCGACGATCGCGACGACGTCGATACCCAGTTCCTGAAACCGCGCGACGGCTCGTTCGGTGGCGTGCGGAGCGTTGCCGTGACCGGCCATCGGGTTGGTCAGAACGGTGACACGCGAGATGGCGGTCACGGAATCAGCTTGCCCGGGTTCATGATTCCGACCGGATCAAGGGTCTGCTTGACTGCCCGCAACACCGCAACGCCGAGATCGCCGATCTCGGCGGCCATCCACGGCCGGTGGTCCGCACCGACTGCATGGTGGTGGGTGATGGTGGCGCCGTTGGCGATGATCGCGTCGCAGGCTGCGACTTTGGCGGCATGCCACTGCTGCGCGACGTCGCCGCGTTGTCCGGCGACGACGGTGAAGTACAGCGACGCGCCGGTGGGGTAGACGTGCGAGATGTGGCACATCACCAGAGCCGCTGTGCCGCTGGCGCTCAGTGCCGATGTCAGGGCCTCGGTCACCGCCGCCTTGAGCGTGGCAAGGTTCGACCATGTCGTTGCTGTCTCCAGCGTCTCGCAAATCGCTCCGGCCCTCAGCAAGGAGTCACGAAGGTAGGGCGCGTCGAATCGGCCGGCCTCCCAGGCTTTTCCGGGTTCCTCACCCAGTGAGGTTCCGCCGTGCGCGGCCAGCAGCGCCCGGGTCTCGGCATGCCGGCTCTCGATGTGGGCGGCCGTGCCCTCGAACCCCGTGATGGCCATGCAGCCCCCGGTGACGCTCTGTTCGCCGATGCTGTGCGCCGTGGCGAGGCTGACGCCGGTCTCGACTTCGTCGGACAGTCGCAGCACGGTGGGCCCGGTACCGGTCTGGACCACCGCCCGCAATGCTGCTGCGCCAGTGGAGAAGTCCGGGAATGACCACGCCTCGTAGCGCACGCTTTCCGGGACCGGGTGTACCCGGACGCGCACGCGCGTGATGACTCCCAGCGTTCCCTCGGAGCCGCAGAACAGTTCCCGTAGATCCGGGCCGGCGGCTGAGGCAGGGGCGCGACCGAGATCGAGTGTGCCCGCGGGGGTAATGACGCGCATGCCGCGGACCATGTCGTTGAACCTGCCGTAGCCGGCCGAGTCCTGACCCGAGGAGCGCGTCGCGGCGTAGCCGCCAATGCTGGCGAAGCGGAAGCTCTGCGGGAAATGGCCGAGGGAGAAACCGCGCTCGCCGAGAAGGCGTTCGGCGTCCGGGCCGGTCATCCCGGCGCCGAGCTCGGCCTCACCGGAGACCTCGTCGAGCCGGTGCAGGGCGTCGAAGCGGCGCAGGTCCAGGGTGATCACGGCGTCGAAGTCGCCGCGGATCGGGTCCAGGCCGCCCACGACGCTGGTACCGCCGCCGAAGGGCACCACGGCGATCCGCTGCCGCGAGCAGAACTCAAGGATCTTCTCGACCTCGTCCTCGTCGCCCGGCAGGATCACCGCGTCGGGGGCGTCCTGGCTGAGTTGCTTGCGCCGCAACAGATCCGGCGTCGATTTGCCGCCGGCGTACAGCAGCCGGTCATGGTCTGCTGTACGCAGGTAGTTCTCGCCGACGATCGCGGCCAGGCCGTCGCGAACCTCAGTCGTCAGCGCACTGGGGGACACCTGCACCTCGTCGATGCCGGGCCCGGCGACCTCGGTTCCCGAAATGCCCAGAGCCTGTTCGAGCAGGGACCGGATACCCGAGGACAGTGGTTTGGCCAGGGCGGGATCGCCCCAGGCGTCCCAGGCCATCGGAGGAAGCAGATTCTCACCAGCAGTAGCGTCAACCATGCGTTACAGTATTACAGATGTTGTCAATCAGTAACGCTGAGGCGGTGGACGTCGGTGACCGCATTCTGGCGGCCGCCGCCAGCTGCGTCCGTGACTTCGGTGTGGAGCGGGTGACGCTCACCGAGATCGCCCGGCGGGCCGGGGTGAGCCGGCCCACGGTGTACCGGCGCTGGCCCGACACCCGCTCGATCCTGGCCTCCCTGCTGACCGACCGGATCGTCGGAGCGTGGCGCTTCGCCCCGTCCCGCGCGGCGGGCCGCGAGGCAGTGGTGTCCCGGATCGTCGAGGTGGTTCGGAACCTGCGCCGTGACGAACTGATCCTCACCGTGCTGCGCTCAGACCCTGAGCTGGCGATGGTGTACATCGCCGACCGGCTGGGAACCAGCCAGCAGATCCTGATCGAGATGGTGGCCGACGAACTGCGAAAAGCGCAGGCGGACAGAACTGTTCGGGCCGCCAACCCCCGCCAGCTGGCCGCCATGGTGCTGCTGATCACCCAGTCGGTGATCCAGTCCGGCCGGATCGTTCAGCCCATCCTCAACGCCGACGGCCTCGACGCCGAACTCACCCACGCCCTGAACGGATACCTGGCTCCATGAACCTTCCCGCACTCAGCGCCGCGCGGCGCAGCATCGACCTGGCCGCCCTCGCCGACGGACGCACGGTCGACCTCGTCGTCATCGGTGGCGGCATCACCGGCACGGGTATCGCCCTGGACGCCGCCAGCCGCGGTCTGTCGGTGGTGCTGGTGGACAAGCACGATCTGGCGTTCGGCACCAGCCGGTGGAGCTCCAAACTGGTCCACGGCGGTCTGCGCTATCTGGCCACCGGCAACGTCGGCATCGCCCGGCGCAGTTCGGTCGAGCGCGGCATCCTGATGACCCGGACTGCTCCGCACCTGGTCAGCGCCATGCCACAGTTGGTTCCGTTGCTCCCGGCGATGAGCCGCTTCCAGCGGGCGCTGGTACGAGTGGGCTTCCAGGCCGGCGACATCCTGCGCGCGACAGCCGGCACGCCCTCCTCGGTCCTGCCGCGTGCGCGGCGGATCGGGCCCGCCGAAGCGATCGCGATGGCGCCGACGGTGCGCCGCGATGGCCTCGACGGCGCGCTGCTGGCCTACGACGGCCAGTTGATCGACGACGCCCGGTTGGTGGTGGCGGTGGCGCGCACTGCCGCCGAGCACGGCGCGACGATCCTCACCCGGGTCGGCGCGTCGGCGGCCACCGGCTCGTCGGTGCGGCTCACCGACGAACTGACCGGGGAGTCTTTCGATCTCGCCGCGCGGGCGGTGATCAACGCGACCGGAGTGTGGGCCGCCGAGGTGGATTCGTCGATCAAACTGCGCCCCAGCCGTGGGACGCACCTGGTTTTCGATGCGGCATCGTTCGGTAATCCGACCGCGGCGCTGACCATTCCGATACCTGGTGAAACCAACCGGTTCGTCTTCGCCATGCCCGAGCAGTTGGGCCGGGTCTATCTGGGCCTGACCGACGAGGAGGCTCCCGGCCCGATTCCCGACGTGCCGGAGCCGACGGCGCAGGAGGTCGGCTTCCTGCTCGACACCGTCAACACCGCCCTGCAGACCGCGCTGACGACCGCCGACGTCACGGGGGCCTATGCGGGGTTGAGACCCTTGATCGACGCCGGCGAAGGCCGCACTTCTGATCTGTCCCGCGACCACGCCGTGCTGGAGAACGACTCCGGGATGTTCAGCGTGGTGGGCGGCAAGCTCACCGAGTACCGGCTGATGGCACAGGACGTGCTGGACCGGGCGCTGGCCGCGCGCGGATTGTCGGCCGGACCGTGCCGAACCCGCAACCTGGCACTGGCGGGCGCCAATCACGTTGGTTCCGAGCGCTTCTCGGGTGAACTTCCTGCCTCGCTGGTTGCCCGCTATGGCGCTGAGGCGGCCGCCGTCATGACCTCGGCGCGCTGCGACCGGGCCGCCGAACCGGTTGCCGAGGGGATCGATGTCACCCGTGCCGAGTTCGAGTTCGCGGTCACCCACGAGGGCGCATTGGACGTCGACGACATCCTGGACCGCCGCACCCGCATCGGGTTGGTGGCCGCCGATCGCGAACGCGCCGTCACGGCAGCGCAGGAAATGCTTGCCGCAGTGCGCTGATCGCGAATACTGGCACTGTGTCCGTTCCTGGAACTGTGTCCGTCGCGTCGCCGGTTTCCCACCGGTACACCGTGGCGGCCCTGCTATTGCTGACCTTCGCCACCGGTCTGATCGACGCGGTCAGCGTGCTGGTGCTGGGGCATGTCTTCGTTGCCAACATGACGGGCAACGTGATCTTTCTCGGCTTCTGGTTCGTCCCGCATTCCGGAGTGGACCTGACCGCAGCGCTGGTGGCGTTCATCAGTTTCGTACTCGGCGCGGTGATCGGCGGACGGTTCGCCCGGCACCTCGACTATGAGGTGCGGGTGTGGCTCACCGCGGCGCTCGGCACGGAGGTGCTGGCGCTGATCATCCTCGCGGTGCTGGCCGGAACCGGCGTGCTGAGCTATCAGGACACCGGCAGGCTGATCCTGATCGCCGGTCTAGCAGCGGTTTTCGGTGCCCAAAACGTCGCTGCCCGCCGGTTCGGCATCCAGGAATTGAGCACCACCGTGCTGACCGCCACCATCGTCGGCATCGGGTCGGACAGCCGACTCGCCGGCGGTACCGGCGATCGCGAGAAGCTGCGCTACGCGGTGGTTCTCACCATGTGCGGCGGCGCGGTAGTCGGTGCCACGCTCTCCCGGTTCGTCGTCGCACCGGTGATCGGCCTGGCCGCGGTGATGGTGGCAGCCGCGCTCGCGGTCTTCCGGTACGGGCCGAAAACCCCGGCGTGAAGCGGCAGGACTACAGCGGGATGTTCTTGTGACGTCCGCGGCTGTGTGGGGCCTCGGCCAGCGCCTGGGTGAGCTTGCTGCGGGTGTGGGCGGGATCGATCTTCTCGTCCACCACACCGATGTCGATCGCGCTGTCGACGCCGCCGGCGATGCGCTCATGCTCGGCCGCGAGTTCCTCGTGCAGCGCCTCGCGTTCGTGCTCGGGGGTGGCGGCCAGTTTCTTCTTGTGCAAGATGCCGACGGCAGCCCTGGCGCCCATCACCGCAACCTCGGCATCCGGCCAGGCGAACACCTTGGTGGCGCCCAGTGAGCGCGAGTTCATCGCGATGTAGGCCCCGCCGTAGATCTTGCGGGTGACCAGCGTGACCCGGGGAACCGAGGCCTCGCCGAAGGCGTGCAACAATTTTGCGCCGCGGCGCACCACGCCGCCCCACTCCTGGTCCACACCGGGCAGGTAGCCCGGAACGTCGACGATGACCACCAGCGGAATGCCGAACGCATTGCACAGTCGGACGAAACGCGCTGCCTTCTCGGCACTTTCGGAGTTCAGGCAGCCCCCCAACCGCAGCGGGTTGTTCGCCAGCAGGCCGACCGTCCGTCCGGACAGCCGGCCCAGGCCGACCACCATCGACGGCGCCCACCGGGACTGAAACTCCTCGAACGGCGCATCGGAGTCCAGCAGGGCATCGACGAGGGGATGCACGTCGTAGGCGCGGCGCGGGGACTCGGGCAGCAGGGCGTGCAGGTCGACGTCGCCGGCTTCGGCCTTGCTGCGATCGAAATGGCCCTGCTGGCAGAAGTATTCGACAAGACGACGGGCACGGGCGTAGGCGTCGAGTTCGTCGTCGGCGACGATGTGACACACCCCGGACTTCTTGTGATGGGTGTCCGGACCGCCGAGGGACTCCATGTCGACGTCCTCACCGGTCACGCTGCGCACGATGTCGGGTCCGGTGACGAACACCCGGCCTTCGGGGGCCATGATGACGACGTCGGTCAACGCTGGCCCGTAGGCGGCGCCACCGGCGGCGAAGCCCACCACCACTGAGATCTGGGGGACATGGCCGGAGGCCCGGATCATCGCCTCGAACACCAGACCGACCGCGTGCAGCGCCCGCACCCCCTCGGCCAGTCGCGCGCCGCCGGAATGCCAGATGCCCACGATGGGGCTGTGCTCCTCGATGGCAAGGTCATAGGCATTGACGATGTGCTGGCACCCGTCGACGCCCATCGCCCCGCCCATGACAGTGCCGTCGGTGCAGAAGGCGATGGTGCGCACACCGTTGACGGTGCCGGATGCGGCGAGCACACCGGACTTGTCGCGCTCGTGCAGCAGCTCGACACTGTCGGCGTCGAAGAAGGTTTGCAGACGCAGCATCGGGTCACGCGGGTCGAGCGACTCGCCGACCGCCTCTGGGGCCATGATCGTCATCGGAAACCTCTCCTGGTCAGACTTTGCCTGAATTAGTAACGCCCGAACGCGATGGCGACGTTGTGTCCGCCGAACCCGAACGAGTTGTTCACCGCGTACTCGAAGTTCCCGATGCGGGGCTCACCGGCCACCACATCGAGGTCGATCTCAGGATCGAGATTGCGCAGGTTGAGCGTCGGCGGGATCACCCCGTCGCGCAGCGCCATCACGGTCAGGATGGACTCCACCGCACCGACCGCACCCACCGAGTGGCCCAGTGCCGACTTGGGCGCGTAGATCGCCGGCCGGTGGCCGCCCATGGCCCGGTTGATGGCCTTGCCCTCGGCGACGTCGCCCACCGAGGTGCCCGTCGCGTGGGCGTTGATGTGGTCGATGTCGCTGGGCTGAAGTCCGGCCAGTTGGACGGCGCGGGTGATGGCGTGGCCGGCCTGCTCCCCGTTGGGATCAGGCGCGACGATGTGGAAGCCGTCGGAGGTCACCGAGGCTCCCATGATGCGGCCCAGGATGGTCGCACCGCGGGCTTTGGCGTGCTCCTCTGTCTCGATCACCATCAATGCCGCGGCCTCGCCGAAGACGAAGCCGTTGCGGTCCCGGTCGAACGGCCGGCACGCCCCGGCCGGGTCGTCGTTGGAGGTCGAGAGCACGATGCGCATCTGGGCGAATGCGGCGATGGGCACCGCCTCGATCTTGGTCTCCACCCCGCCGCAGATCGCCATGTCGGCCTCGCCGTAGACGATGTTGCGCCATGCCGTGGCGATCGCTTCCGAACCCGATGCGCAGGCCGAAATCACCGTCGTCACACCGGCTTTGGCCCCGAGCTCCAGTCCGAGCACCGCAGCGGGTCCGTTGGGCATGAACTTCTGCACCACCAGCGGGGACACCGCGCGAAGACCCTTGGTCCGCATGGCGTCGTAGGCGAACAACAGTTCCTCCGACGATCCCATGCCGGTGCCGACTGACACCGCCAGGCGTCGGGTGTCGACCTCCGGGGCGCCGGCGTTCTGCCACGCCCGGCGGCCGACCACCGTCGCCATCCGCTGCAGATACGACATCCGCCGGAGTTCGACCTTGTTGAGCTCGCTCTCGAAGTCCTCCAGCAGATGACCGCCGATACGCACCGGCAGGTCGTACTCCTCGATGAACGGATCCTGCAGCGTGCGGATTCCGGATTGTCCGTCGAGGAGCATCTTCCAGGTGTTCTCGGCGTCGGTCGCGAGCGCGGTGGTCATGGAGATGCCGGTGACCACCACGTTCGGCAGACCGTTACCCGTTGTCAGCTGTGCCATCGGTGCGGTTGGGCCCTTCCCCCGGATCAGTAACGGCCGAAGGCGAGCGCGACGTTGTGCCCGCCGAAACCAAAGGAGTTGTTGATCGCGTACTGGTAGTCGCCGTAGCGCGGTTCACCGGCAACGACGTCCAGATCGATCTCCGGATCGGGTGTCTCGTAGTTCAGCGTTGGGGGGATGACCCCGTCACGCAGCGATAGAACAGTGAGAATCGACTCGAGCGCCCCGACTGCCCCGATGGAGTGGCCCAGCGCCGACTTCGGCGCGTACACCGGGGCATGCTGCACCCCGGCGACCCGGATGGCGTTGGCCTCCGCGATGTCGCCGATGGAGGTCGACGTGGCGTGGGCGTTGACGTGGTTGATGTCCGTGGCGGACAAACCCGCCGTTTCAATCGCCCGCTTGATGGCCTGGCCGGCCCGAAGGCCGTCCGATGCCGGAGCCACCATGTGGTAGGCGTCCGACGTGATGCCCGCGCCCATCAACCGGGCCAGCGGCGTGGCGCCGCGGGCCTTGGCGTGCTCCTCGGTCTCGATGATCATCATCGCGCCGGCCTCGCCGAAGACGAACCCGTCCCGGTTCTTGTCGAACGGACGCGAAGCGGCAGCCGGGTCGTCGTTGCGGGTGGACATCGCGCGCATCATCGAGAACGCCGCGATCGGCAGCGCCTCGATCATGCCCTCGACGCCGCCGCAGACCGCGAAGTCGGCGTCACCCATGACGATGTGACGCCATGCGTGGGCGATGGCTTCTGACCCCGATGAGCAGGCCGACACCGGGGTGATGACCCCGGCGCGGGCGCCCAGT
>JBAXUD010000012.1:0-18883 GCA_037129875.1 Mycobacteriaceae bacterium | reverse complement strand
CGGGCTCCGGTGACGACCGGTTGCGCTCGCAGACCGTCAAGTGGGTCTCCGACGGCTCCAACCAGGGTTACACCGGCTTCATGCGGCAGAACTATCTGGGCCGCGACACCCGCGGGGTAGCCAACTTCACCCAGCAGGAGCTGGAAGCCAACTTTGCCAAAACCATTGCTGCGCAATGGCCGATCATGTGCCACGCCAATGGCGATGCCGCGATGGACATGGTGATCGCGGCCTTCGACTCGGCAGCCCAACTGCCCGGGTGGGACCCGGCCAGACGGCACCGCACCGAGCACTCCTCGCTGCTGCGCGACGAGCACATCGCCGCCATGGCCCGACTCGGCGTCACCCCGAGTTTCCTGATGAACCACGTGCGGTTGTGGGGGAGGGTCATGCGTGACGACATCCTCGGGCCCGAGCGCGCCGACTTGCTCGACCGCTACGGCTCAGCGGTCAAGGCGGGTCTGCGCGCCAGTTTCCACTGCGACTTCTCCGTCTCGCCGATCGGGCCGCTCAACTACATCGCCACCGCGGCCGCCCGCACCATGGCCGACGGCGGCGAGGTGCTCAACCCGGCCGAACGCGTCCCGGTGGCACAAGCGCTCAAGGGCAGTACCCTCGACGCCGCCTGGATGTGCCACGCCGACGGACTGGCCGGATCACTGGCCGCGGGCAAGGCCGCCGACTTCGTGCTGCTCGGCGACGATCCGCTGGCGCATGAGGCCGATCCCGACGCCGTGCGCGACATCGCCGTGCTGGCAACCTATCTCGACGGCGAAGAGGTGCACTCGGCATGAGCGGCACCGGGTCCCCGGATCGCAACGTGCTGGGCGGGGTGCTGCAACCCTGCGGCACCGACCCGCTGACCGGCTTCTACCGCGACGGTTGCTGCTCGAGCGGACCGGAGGATTCCGGCCTGCACACCGTCTGTGCGGTGGTCACCGCGGAGTTCCTCGAACATCAACGCGGGATCGGCAACGATCTGTCCACGCCGATGCCGATGTACCGGTTTCCCGGGCTGGTTCCCGGTGACCGGTGGTGTGTCACCGCGCGAAACTGGCTGAGCGCCTATGGCGACGGCTGTGCCGCCCCGGTGGTGCTGGCGGCCACCCACGAGCGGACCCTGGATGTCGTCCCGTTGGCTGCGCTGCAGGACCATGCCGTCGACGTTCCCGATGATCTGACCGGTCTCTAGGGACTCGCCGCAGCCGATCTGGCGCTGGACCGTTACGACTTGGTGCTGTTTCGGTCCGGTTCCGCTTGTCACCATCACAGGCAGTGATTCCGAAAGCCGTAGTGCAGACCGATAGTGCGCTGGCCGCCCGTTGCGCGGCGATCGCTTCTGTCGGCGCGGGATTGATTCATTTCGCGGTGATGCCTTCGCACTGGCTGAACTGGTGGGCTGCCGGTCTGTTCTTCGCCCCGGTGGCGGTGTTCCAGTTGATGTGGGCCTATCTCGCGTGGTCCCGGCCCAGGCCGCTGTTACTGGCCGCCGGCATCGCGGCCAATGCCGGCATCGCCGTGCTGCTGGTCGTCTCCAGTACGGCCGGCCTGCCGTTCGGTCCGCACGCCGGTGTTGCCGAAGCGATGGACACCGCCGGCATCTGCGCCCTGCTGCTCGAGTGTTACGTGATCATGGGTGCGGCGTGGGCGTGGATGCAGGACTACGAGCCCGAGGCGGTCTCACGTTTCCGATCGGCGCTTGTCCTGCTCGGCGCCAACGGCGTCATCGCTGCAACGGTGTGCGTCGGTGTCGCGTCGAGTCTCCACCATGGCGACCATCACGCGCCGTTGGAAGCGCAACGCGGCACCCCGCATCACCACACCTCGCCGGTGGCGCCGCCGCAATCAGGGGTGCCCGAGGAACCGGCCGCGCCCGCACCCGAGGATGCCGGGCTTCCGGTGGCGGACATGGCACTTCACGGCGACGGCGAGCATCCGCACGGGTAACCCACCCGAGCGGTGGGGATTACGCGTGCATGTTCCATCTTCACCGCACCGGGCTGGGCTCGGCGGCGGCGCAGCGCCGGTGACGGTGCAGATCGACGTCGTCGGCGAAGGTGTGCAGAGCACTGCGGATCATCCGCGCGGTTCCATCGGGATGCCGGCAGGATCCGCGGCCGTCGACCAGGCGGACGGTCCGGCGAATCTCACGCACCACGTCGTCGGTGGCCCGTCCGAAGGCGAGTTCGTCGAGCAGGGAAGCCAGCCGTGGCAGGCCGTTGAGGCAGGGCCCGCACTGGCGGGCGCTCTGCTCGGCCAGGTACCCGGCGATCTCGGCGGTGCGGCCAAGGCCGCACTCCGTGCGATCCAGCGCGTGGATGATTCCCGCGCCGGGTGAGGCGCCCAGCGGCTTCAGTGCCGACCGCGACAACCGGGCCGCACCGAATTCTTCTGCCGCAAGCCATGTTCCGTGATAACCGCCGACCAGGACGGCCCGTAGCGTGTGTGCAGGGCTGTCGGCCGATGTGAGCAGATCGGTAAGCGGGAGACCGGTGGGTATCTCGACGATTCCATGCTCGAGCGCACCGGAAAGGGTGACCAGCCTGGTGCCCGGCTCCTGCGGGTCGCCGACCGAGCGGAACCAGTCCGCGCCGTACCGGGCGATCAGCGCGATATGTGCCAGCGTCTCGACGTTGTTCACCAGGGTCGGCCGGCCGCGCACGCCGGAGACCGCCGAGACCACGGTGCGGTCGCGCGGCAGCGCCGGGCCGCCCTCGATATGCCTGATCGCAGCGGACTCCTCGCCGGCGACGAACCGGTCGGGTGCCGCCACCACGCTCACCCGATGGGCGTCCAGACCCGCCGCGCGCCGTTCGTCGAGGGCCTCGGCCAACGCCGCGGATGCATCGGCGTGCACATACAGGTAGACCTTGTCGGCTCCGATCGCCGCGGCGGCGGCGTCCAGGCCGTCGAGCACCAGATGCGGCGCGCGGGTCAGCAGCGTGGCGTCCTTGCGGCTCAGCGGCTCACCTTCGGCTCCGTTGCCGACCACCACCGGTTTGGCGCCGGTGACCGAGGCCATCTTGCGGCCGGTGGGGAATCCGGCGCCGCCGCGTCCCGTCAGGCCGGACCGATCGATCACCGGGATCAGTTCTGCTGTCGTGGGAGGCAATGCGCCGAAGCAGTCGAGGTGCGCCGACAGGCCCGGTCCGGGTGCGGCGAGCAGCCGCGGCACGCTGATCATGAGCCGGAGTATTCGGCGAAGCCGGTGCGCAGGCGCCAGACGATGACGACGGCGACCAGCAGTGCGCAGCAGCCCGCGAAGGCCTGGAACCAGATCCGCCCGGTGTCGGTGCCGTTGCCCAGTGCATGGGCAAGCGCGATCGGCCACAGGAGGTAGGTGGTCCAGTGCACTGCCCGAAACACCTTCAGCCCCAGGCGGTCTCGCAGCAGGCTGGTGACGATCACCACGATCAGCAGATCGAAGGCGACCGTGCCCAGCCCTTGCCAGAGCGGACGGTAGGCGCCGAGGAACGGCACCACGAAGTCGATGATCCGCAGCTTGGCGTACGGGTCGAGGAACAGCAGACCCATGTGCAGCATCACCAGCAGTGTCGCCGCCAGTGCGACGAAGCGGTGGACGCCGGCGATCCCGAAGCGCGGCAGGAAGAACAACGGCCGTCCTGAACGGGATGCCACGCCCAGTGCCACCGACAGTGTCATGAAGGCCAGCGCCACGATCCCGTTGCCGCGGCCCAGGGCCCAGAGTGCTTCGCTGGTCATGGTTTTATCAAACGCCGTCTTATCAAATGCCGTCTTATCAAATGCCGTCGGATCAGAGGCCTTCGCATCAGGAGCCGCGCGAGGCGGTGTGCGACGGGGTGAACTTGTTGCCCGAGGACACACCTCCACCGCCGCCACCGGTGTTGCTGTGCCGGATCGGGAAGCCGCCCTGCGACGGTGCCGGCGCGGGAGCGACGGGTGCCTGCTGCACCGGGGCGGGCGGGGGTACGTATGCCGGTGCCGGCGGCGCGGTGTAGACCGGCGCCGGCGGCGCGACGTAGGTCTGGGTGTAGACCGGCGGGGCCGTGTACTGGGGTGCCGGCTTGTACTGCGGTGCCGGTGCGGGCGCTGTGTAGGCGGGAACCGGCGCCTCGACGGCCGGCGCCGGCGGGGCCTCGGCGACCGGCTGGGGAGCGGGGTCGGCGGCCGGCTGCTCGGCGGGCACGGCTGCGGGCAGCGCGGCCGCGACCGGAATCGACTCCGGGGCCGGTACCGCGGCTTCGGGTGCCGGCTCTTCGGCGGCGGGCTTGAGGGTCGCGGCGTAGGCCAGCTGAGAGGCCCCGGCAACCCCGGCGACACCGATGCCGGCCAGGAGCCAGGAGGCCACGGCGGCGCGACGGAATCCGGAACGCGGTGAGTTCATAAGGCAGATCCTGGCAACCGATTATTGGAACGCTCAAAGAAGAGACGCACGCCACATCTTCATGCGGCGGCCGGCAGGGCAATCGTGAAGGTCGCGCCACGCCCCGGTGTCGAGGACACCACGACCTCGCCGCCGTGCGCCGAGACGATCTCACGCACCAGGGAAAGCCCGATCCCGTAGGACTGCCGTCCGGCGCGGTTGGTGTGTGCGGTGCCGCGCGAGAATCTGTTGAAAAGGGTGGCCATGGTGGCCTGGTCGATGCCCACGCCGTCGTCGATGACCGCGACGACGATCTGCTGGCCGTCGCGCCGGATGTCGATGTGCACTGTCCCGCCGTCATTCTGGTGCCCGAGCGCGTTGTCGACCAACGCTGTCAACGCGCGTCGCAACGCGGCCTCCGAGCCGGTGACGACCAGAGCGCCGGAACCGCCACCGCTTCCCGCGGTGCAAGTCAGCCCTACGCCGATCGATTGGGCGTAGGCCTCCATGCTGGCGCACACCGACTGTCCGAGCAGGGCCACGTCGACCCGCTCACCGCGGTCGTGGGCGGGGGTCATGGTGGCCGAAGCCAGCAGATCGTCGACGATGCCGCCGAGGTTGCGGGTGTCGCCGACCAGCAGGTCGGCATCGCGCGTCGCCGCGCTCAGATCGCCCGCATGCAGACGGCTCGCCAGCAACTGGGCCCGGGTGTGCAGGACGGTCAGCGGGGTCCGCAGTTCGTGCGACGCATCGGCCACGAAGCGGCGCTGCAGCGCCAGGGCCTGCGCCAACGGGCGCACCGACCGGCGGGTGAACAGCGCCACGACCGCGATCGAGGCCACGATTCCGGTCAGTTCCGCCAGCGCCAGCGCACCGAGGAGCCGGCTGCGGCTGGCCCGGTAGGGCGCCAGGTCCATCAGCGCAACCACCCGGCCTTCGGGCCGGTCGGCCACCAGGGCGCGGTAGGAGTGGTGCGGTTCGTGGAAGTCGGTGAAGCCGGTCGGCCCGGACAGCAGCGGCACGCCGACCCTCCCGCCGTCACTGGTCGACACCGCACCCGTCGCGTTCCGGAAGGCGAGCTCCATTCCCGGTGGCGGGTCGGTGACGTCGTCGGCACTGATCGCCACCGTCGTCAGTTCATCGTCGATCTGACGGGCTTGGGAGTGGACGTACACCGCGGCGACGACCAGACCGACCAGGATCAGCACCGCCGCCAGCGCCGCCGAGGTCTGCAGCGCCACCATCCGGCCCGCACGCCGCACCACCGCGAGGTCACTGTCGGGGGCCTTCCTCCGCTCGGAGCTGTCCTGCCCGTCGGTGCGTGTCATTGCAGCCCGAATCGATAGCCCGAACCGTGCACCGTGCGGACCACTTCCTTGCCCAGCTTGCGGCGCAGGTAATGCACGTAGAGATCAACGGCCGATTCGGAGTCGACTCCGTCGAAGGCCCGCATGAGCAGTTGCGGCCTGGTGAAGACGCTGCGCGGTGATCGCATCAGAGTCGCCAGCAGGGCGCACTCCCGATCGGTGAGTTCGACGTCGCCGTCTGCGCCGTTGACCCGACGGGTCATCAGATCAAGCCGGAGCCCACCGGCCTGCAACACGGTGGCCGCGTCCTCGGCACGCCGCAACAGCGCCCGCACCCGGGCCAGCAGTTCGGGCACCTCGAACGGCTTGACCAGGTAATCCTGTGCTCCGGCGTCGAGGCCCTCGACCCGGTCCTCGACCGATCCCCGCGCGGTCAGGATCAGTGCGGGGGTGGTGATTCCCCGCCCCCGCAACAGGGCGATCAGATCCGCGCCGTCCATCACCGCCAGGCCCCGGTCGACGATCAGTGCGTCGTAGTTTCCGCTCAGCCCGCTGTGCATGCCCGCCTGCGCGTCGTAGGCGGTGTCCACGCGGTATCCCTCGGCGGTGAAGAGTTCGTCGAGCATGGCGCTGAGCGCTCGGTCGTCCTCGACGATCAGCAGTAGTGGAGAAGGCACGTGTGGAAGGGTGCCACGGCGATTCTTTCAGCGCTCAAAGAAACCCCAGGAAGACTCCACAGCTGTGAGTGCATCCGACTCGGCGTTGGCACCTGCGGGGGTGCAGTGGGACCGGTGGAGCACCGATATGCACCTGCTGGTCACCGACGCCGCGCAGCTGGCGCGGGCGCGAGCGCTCCTCGATGCCGAACTGCAGGCCGTCGAGATGGCCGCGTCGCGATTCCGGCCCGATTCAGAGGTCTGCCTGCTGGCTTCCGCCAACGGGACACGTCAGCCCGTCAGCCAGGTCCTCGCCGACCTCATCGAGGCTGCCCTCGGCGCCGCCCGGGCGACCGACGGCGACGTCGACCCCACGGTCGGCTGCGCGATCGTGGAGTTGGGCTATGACCATTCCTTCGACGACCACTCGTTCGCCGCGGAAGCCGCACCGGTGCCGCGCATCTCCTCGCTGGCAGTACCGATCGACTGGACCGCCGTCGAGTTCGACGGCCGCAGCGTGCGCATGCCGGCGGGCACACTGCTGGATCTGGGCGCGACCGCCAAGGCCGTCGCCGCCGACCGGTGCGCGCGGCTGATCCACCGGGAGACCGGCTCCGGTGTGCTGGTCAATCTCGGCGGGGACATCGCGACGGCCGGGCCGGTGCCCGACGACGGATGGCGGGTCCTGGTCCAGGACCGCGACGAGGATCCCGCCAGCCATGTGACCATCGGCACCGACACGGGCCTGGCGACCTCGAGCACCCGCCGGCGCCGCTGGTGGCATGCCGGTGAAGCCCACCATCACATCGTCGACCCGCGGACCGGCTCGTCGGCCGAACCGGTGTGGCGCAGCGTCAGCGTGGCCGCCGGCAGTTGCCTGGCGGCCAACACCATCAGCACCGCCGCCATCGTCCGCGGACGCCGCGCCCCGGCGTGGATCTCATCTCTGGGCGTTGCGGCTCGGTTGGTCGACGCCGACGGCCGTGAAAGCACCATCGGGGGGTGGCCGTCATGACCAGACTGCACATCGACTGGACACGCTGTGACGGCCGAGGGCTGTGCACCGAGCTGCTTCCCGACCTGCTGGCACGCGATGACTGGGGTTACCCGTTGTCGCGCAACCGATCTCGCGAGCCTGAGGTTCCCGAGGAACTCAAGCGGTTCGCCAAGGAAGCGGTCAAACGCTGCCCGCGGCTGGCGTTGCGTCTCATCAGCGAGTAGCCCGACCGGTTGAACTTCAGTGGCGAAAACCGAATACGCACTAGGGCGCGGCAACGGCATCGCCTGCGATTCGGCGGGTATTTCGCGTTCTTCAGCGGTCAACGACATTGCCGCGTCGTTCTACGACATCTTGCACCGCGATGGTGAAAGTCCCTTGACTACAATTGTTTTCTTCGACAACCGACGGGATTCCGACGATGACGCTCCACCGTGAGCAGCAGGGTAAGCCGGGTCGGTGCGCTGGCGATCTCCCTGGCGGCGGTATGACAGTGGGGGCAGTGGAGCTTGTTGAAGCGAAGGATTCGTGGTTTTCGCAGCGCGTCTGGAGCCTCAGCGGCAACAAGGTGGTGATGACGAGCGGCGGTCATCCCGTCCCCGCAACAACCCTCGCCCGTCGCATTTACCGTCCTCGATCCGCCGCGGAGATTTCGTGCTTGGTCACGTCACTGCCGGCGACAACTCCGATTGCGTGCGTCGGTGGAGGTCACGAGTCCTCGAACGTGGCGATGCTGGCCAGCAGCGACGCCGTCATCCTTGACCTGGCGCACCTGAAGTCCATCGAGTTTCGCCGCGACGGTGACGACATGTTGGTGACCGTGGGTGCCGGTGTGGTCTTTCGTGAGCTTGTCGAAGCAGTCAAGGACCATCACGGTGCCCTGCCGGTCGGAACCGGGCCGGGGGTCGGTGTGGTCGGGTACCTCGTCAATGGCGGATTGAGCGGCTACTTTTCACGACGGCTTGGGTTGTTGGGACAGCGTGTGGTCGCGCTGACCCTGGTCACGCCTGCGGGCGATATCCGGGTTCTCACTGCCGGGGATGAACTTCTGACCGCCATGTTGGGCGCCGGCAGTGCGCTGGGCATCGTCGTCGACGTGACGATTTGTATGGACCATGAGAGCGTCGTACAGGGCGCCGAGCAGAGGGTCTTCGCGTTCGAAACACGCGATCAGGCTGTGGAATTCTCGCGAGGTGCCCTCCGATTCATGCGGGATCATGCACTGGCAGACGAATCGGTCTCGATGGAGTTGGTGGTCACGGGCACCGGAGCGCTGGTGGCGACCGTGGTCTTCTTCGATTCCTTCCGGGGAAGCACCGCGGAGTTCGTCAAGCCGTTGGAGCACCTCGCAGCCGGCCTGAAGCTTGCAGTGGCCGCGGCATCCTGCTGGGAATCCTGGTACGAGACGGCAGCCGCATTGTGGCCCGTCATCGCCGACATCACGGGCGACCCGCTTGCCACCCTCCAACACTGCATGGGAACCAAGGGAATTCCCGATGACGCGATCCTTGACTTCATCTGCGACACGGTCCTCGCCGAGGCGCCACTGGAGGAAGCTGCGTTGTCACTGGTGGAGATTCGGACGCTGGGAGGCGCTGCCGTGTCGGGCACGAGACTTCCCACTGGGAATTGTCATCACACGTTCTTTGTCGATCTCATCACCCAGTACGACGCCGAAGACAAGACGGTTGAACAGCGGCAGGCCATTGTCGACCTCACCAAGGTGGTCATTAACAAGGCGCGAGACGTGGACGGCCTGACAGTCGACTTCAGTGGGACGCATTCACAGCCCGACGATATGGACCGCACTGCCTTGTCGTCGGACATCTTTGGCACGCAGGCCATGGCCGAAGCCCTGCAGGCCCTCAAGAAGAAGACGGACCCGAACAATCGGCTCAGGTTTCACCCGTTCGCGAAGCTCCTTCGATGAAGGACGGACATCGCCGAACTGACTTGCGCGCCACGTCGGCGGCCAGCCGGCCGGCCGCCGACGGTGTTCTGGCTCGGTCGGTTCGCGGCATTGGTCTGGGTAAGTGACCGTGCCGGTGGGGTCACAGAGGGGATTTGTCGAAGTCCAGCCATACCGCGTTGAACACCAAACCGATGACGACGGAAAAGAATCCGAGAAAGATACCGGTCTGGGCTGCGCCACCGTTGGTGGCCTCGCCCCGGTGGTACCGGCGATACGCGAGGATCCCGGTGATTTCGGCCGCCCACCCCGCCAGCCACCCGCCGAAACCCGTCCACGAACCGAGCAGAGCCACCACGCCAATGACCAGAGCAACGGTCCCAAGGCCGTTGCGGGGTGTGGCACTATCTGAAACTTTTTGCGGCGGGGTGCGGTGGAGGATTAGCCAAACACCCAGTGGGACGAATGCAAGGGCAAGAATCACCCATTCGCCAAATTGGCGCATGAAATCGTTAGCGAGCGCATGGCCAATCCCCTCCACGAACCTTCCCGGTTCGGGGGCCAGCACGGTAGGCAGGTCGATATCGTGGGCAATGGTCATCGCGTTGATTCCTTTGCTCGAGTGACTTTGACGGGTCGGCAATATGCCGAAGGGATCTAGTCAACTGTCCCGGTGCGGCCGGGCGTGATGAGTCCCCACACACGTGGTTGTAGTGCCGGACGGGAAGGACAACAGTCAGTTGATTACCTCATTCGAGGCGTTGGCAGGGTTTCTTTCTCATCTGCAACACAACGATCTTCAGGTCGTCGATCTCACCAGTCGGCTCAGTGCCAGCACCCCCACTCTCCAGTTGCCCGAACCGTACGCCAATCTCATCGACTTCAGCCTTGAGGAAGTGAGTGCTTTCGATGACAGCGGACCTTTCTGGCGTCACAACAACATCCACACCGGCGAGCACATCGGCACCCATCTCGATGCGCCTCGTCACTGGATATCGGGACGAGATGGTGACGATGTGTCCCGAATTCCGGTCCACCGGTTGCTGGGCCGCGCGCACGTCCTCGATGTGTCCGCCAACGTTGCCGAGGACCCCGACTTCTTGCTTGAGATCACCCATATCCGCGCCTGGGAGGCTGAGTACGGGCCGCTGCGCCGTGGAAGCTGGCTACTGATCCGCTCTGGCTGGGACGAGCGATCCCAGGACAGGGCGGCCTTCCTCAACGTCATCGGCGGTGTCAGCCACACACCCGGAATTTCGCCGGAATGCGCACGTTGGCTCGCTGAGGACAGTCCGATCGTGGGCTACGGAGTCGAGACTGTCGGTATCGACGCGGGCAACGCGTTCACGCTAGAGCCTCCGATGCCGGCGCATTATTACCTTCTCGGCGCTGACAAGTACGGCATCACATCGCTGCAAAACCTGTCAGATCTTCCGCCCGACGGTGCCCTTGTGATCGTCAGTCCGCTGCCGATTGTCGGTGGGACCGGAAGCCCTGCCCGGGTGCTGGCAGTGATCCCCAGCGACCGCCAACCATGACCTGCAGACAACACCGTCGAGCGCCCCGAGCCGGCCTCTAGACCGCCCGTAGACGGACATCGCAGGCGCCGAGCGGAGGAACTGCAGGTAGGCGTCGGGGAGCATGAAAAATCACGTACGTTCCTGATAACTGCTTATCTGCCAGGAGTGCACCACGATAACCAGATTGGGGTCGGGTTTCTCGATGAGGTCGTAGAAGGTGCGGGTTTCGGGTTGGCTCAGGGTTCCGCCGTTGGCGGCGATATTGATGTGCTCTACCTCGAGAGACGGAGTGCGGTGCAATGGTTCGGACTGATGATGCCGTGATCGCGGGGGACCCCGCGAAAACGATCCGCCGAGCGTTGAGCGCCGGCGACCTGGCGACAGCCGACGCCGAGGCCAAGCGGCTCACCCCCGCGCGCACCATCGACGTCCTGGAGCGCCTGCCGGCCCGGCAACGCGCGGTGCTCTATCGGTTGCTGCCCAAACAACACGCCGCCGACGTCTTCGAGGATCTGCCGCCGGTGCTGCAGAAAGACCTGATCAGCTCGCTGCAGGACGAAGAGGTGGCCGCCGCCTTCGCCGACCTGGAACCCGACGACCGGGTGGCACTGCTCGACGAGGTGCCCGCGCCGGTGGCCGCCCGGCTGATGCAAGGGCTCTCGCCGGAGCAACGGGAACTGACCGCCGACATCCTGGGCTATCCCAAGAAGTCGATCGGCCGGCGGATGAGCCCGGAGGTGTTCGGTATCGATCCCGAGGTGACGGCATCCTGGGCGCTCAGCGACGTCAAACGCGTCCTGGACTTCGCCGAGACGGTCTACACCCTTCCGGTCACCGACCCGGACCGGGTGCTGCTCGGGGTGGTGAGCCTGCGTGACCTGATGAAGGCCGACCCCCAGCAGAGCGTCGCGTCGATCATGCGGACCGCCGACTTCGCGCGCGCCACCGATTCGGCCGAGGACGCCGCGCGGCGCTGCGCCGACAGCAAGCACCTCGCGCTGCCCGTGGTCGACAACGACCGCAGGCTGGTGGGCATCCTCACCGTCGACGATGCGCTGGACATCCTCGAGGAGGCCGACAGCGAGGATCAGGCGCGCATCGGCGGCGCGGAGACCCTGCGCCAGCCGTATCTGACGACGTCGGTCGCCACCCTGGTCCGCACGCGGGTGGTGTGGCTGCTGGTGCTGGCCATCGGCGCCGCGCTGACCGTGCAGGTGCTCGACACCTTCGAATCCACGCTGGCCGAAGTGGTCACGCTGGCACTGTTCGTGCCGCTGCTGATCGGAACCGGCGGCAACACCGGCAATCAGGCCGCCACCACGGTGACCCGTGCACTGGCCCTGCAGGACGTCACCCCCGGCGACATCGCGAAGGTGCTGGGCCGCGAGTTCCGGGTGGGTCTGTGCCTCGGGCTGATTCTGGGGACAGTCGGCTTCACCATCACCAGCCTGCTGTTCGACCGCTCCATCGGCACGGTCATCGGGCTGACGCTACTGAGCGTGTGCACCATGGCCGCGACCGTCGGCGGCGCAATGCCCTTGCTGGCCAAGGCCGTTCGCGCCGACCCGGCCGTCTTCTCCAACCCGTTCATCACGACGTTCGTCGATGCGAGCGGCCTGGTGGTCTACTTCCTGATCGCCAAGGCCGTGCTGCACATCTAGCTGCGGGCCGACCCGGTCAGCGACTGGCCCTGCGCGCCCTGAAGCAGGCAGATCACCGTGCTGGGCAGCGGGTTGTTGAACGTGCGGTCCTGGTCGGAATCGATCATGTAGGTGACCGTGTACGGGCCACCCGCCGACGCCCGGCCGGTGTACTGCACGAAACCGGCCTCGCACTGCGCATTTGCGGTGCCGTCGAGTGCGGCGTCGACCGGGATGGGCGCGCGCACGAACGCCTCCGCCAGATGAGGCTGGGAGCAGTCGACCAGAGTGACCATGACCACCGCCGGATCGGTGGGCGGGGCGTCGGCCAGGCAATCGCCGACCTGCAGGTCGATCCACTTCTCGGTGCGGGGAGCCTGCGTGGCGCTGGCACTGGGAGTCGCTTGGTTGGTGCCGGCCGCCGTGCTCATGGCGACTGAGGACCCCGCGGACGACGACGCGGTTGACGTGGTCGCGTCGGGCTTCTTGGCCGAGCACCCGGCCAGCAGGGCGGTCGCAGCGAGTGCAACGGCGACTCCCGACGACAGTCGGTGAACTCCCATGACGATCTCCTTGTCGGGTCTGGCGATGCCGTTACCTTTATAGCGGCCGCGGCCGGGAGTCGCCCACTCCATCGAGAATGCGCCCAGATCGTCGTTCGGGCCGATTGGACGATCTGTACGCATTCTCGGCGCGCGGGGCGTCGTGCAATGATCGAAACCAGGGGAGGAGCGGCGATGAATCACTGGTTGGGTCTGGCCGTCGCGGCCGTCTTCCTCTGGCTCGGGATGGTGCTGGCCATCTCATTTCTCGAGGCGCCGTTGAAGTTTCGCGCACCGGGCATCACGATCCAACTGGGTCTGGGAATCGGGCGCCTGGTGTTCAAGGCGCTCAACCTCTGCGAGGTGGTGCTGGCCACGACGGCGTTGGTGGGCGTGGTCGTCGGCCGTGCCCCGGTCGGTGTGCTCGTCGCGCTGGGGGTCGCCGTGGTCGCGTTGGGCGCCCAGGTGCTGGCGGTGCGGCCGGCGCTGACCCGCCGTTCCGACGCCGTGCTGGCCGACGCGTCGGTCGCGGAGTCCGGACGCTCGCATGCGCATTTCGTCTACGTCGGGTTTGAACTGGCCAAGGTGGTGGCATTGTTGGTGGGTGGCGTGCTGCTGCTCGCCTGAATGGAGGGTGGCATGGAATCGGTGTCGTTGTCGCAGCTTGCTGACGAACAACTGAAGGCCGCGCGGCTGGCGCGTGCGGGGCGGGCGGCTCAGACCGTGCACGGCGGACTTGATCATCGGCTGCGCCAGACCCTGATGGCACTGGTCGCCGGCACGGACATGGCCGAGCACAACAGTCCCGGCCAGGCGACTCTGCAGGTGCTGCTGGGCCGGGTGCGCATCAGCACCGCGGAGGACAGCTGGGAGGGCGGCCCCGGGGACCTGTTGGTGCTCCCGCGGGAGCGGCACGGGCTGCACGCCGATCAGGACGCCGTGGTGCTGCTGACCGTGCTGGCCGACAGCCGCGAGGCCCAGTAGCCCTAATAGCGGAAGTCGGCCAGATCGAGGGCCCCGAGGCGCTGGTGGCCGTCGACGGCCAACAGGGCCGGCACCATCTCGCAGGTGACAAGACCGTGTGGACCCGTCACCTCGTCGACGACGTCGAAGCTGCGTGCGATACGAGCCGGGGTGCCGACGATGATGGTCGCCACCGGAACCTGGCGGCCGAACTGAATCAGTTTGTCGCCGCGCGGTTCATGGTCCCCGTGGTAACCCCAGATGCCGCGCAGCACGGTCGCTCCGCTCGACGCGCCGGATTCCCACAGCCGCCGCACCAGCGCCCGGTGGACCGGTGCGCCGCCATGGCGGCTGGCCTCCGAGGTGAAGACCATGAGTTTCTGCCACAGCGGGCGGCCGTGCTCGTCGGCCTCCGGCAGTGCCGGCGGCGACGACACCACCAGACCTCCGAGCTTGCACAGCCGCGCCCGCTCGACGGTCACCAGTGGGCGTTGCAGCAGCGCCGCCAGCTGCTGCCGGGAGGCCCGCACCTGCTCGGCGCTGCCGATGGCGATGATCATCAGCGGAACGTCGACGTTGCGTCCGATCAGGTGCGCCCGTTGCCGTTGGCCGTGCACGGTGCCATCCACCCCGAGGAACACCGATGCCCCGGCAAAACCGTTGGCGTGCAGCACATCACAGACGGCCCGGTAGGACGGCACACCGTCGACCCGGCGGTTGCGACCGACGTAGACGGTCACCTTCACCGCATCGCCGGCGCCGGTGCTGCCGGGCAGCGGCACCGCGGTGACATCCCCGTCGAGCAACCGGGCCCGCTCGAGGGTGATCAGCCCGCTGTTCGTCATGTCGACGACGTCGTCGACAAGGGCCCGGATGGTGTCGGGGTGATCCACCGCCGCGACGGCCACCGAAGGGTCCTCGGACAGCGTCAGCGACTCGTCGGTGCGGATGATGTGCCGCTGGCCGAAACCCGAGATGCCGCGCACCATGACGCTGGTGGCAACGTGGTGTTGCGCGAACAGGTCGAGCATCGACTCGGCCAGGAACCGCGAGCCGGTGCGCTGGCGTTCGGCGAAGTACGCGGTGAGTTTGAGTGAAACCTCGGCGGAGTCGGGAGTCACAGCAGCCCCGCAATGGCCTGGCCGGTCGCGGCCGCGGCGATCCCCAGCACAACGCTCACAACGATATTGGCCAGCGCAGGCCACACCTGGCGCTCCTCGGTGAGCCGCTGGGTTTCCAGCATCCATGTCGAGAACGTGGTGTAGGCGCCGACGAACGCCGTGCCCGCCAGCAGCGCCGCCTGATGACTCAGGGCCAGACCGGTGATGAAGCCGAGCAGCACCGCCCCGGTGATATTGACCGTCAGGGTGCCGAATGGGAAGGACCGCGCGGCGCGCCGGGCGACGGCACGATCGACCATGAAGCGGGCCACCGAACCGAGGCCGCCGATCAGCATCACCGCTGCCCACACCGCGACGCTACTCATCGCTGTCCTCGGCTCTTCGCGCAAGCGCTCATCGCTGTCCTCGGCTCTTCGCGCAAGCGCTCATCGCAAACTCACCTTGCGCACCAGCGACGTCGCCGCGTACACCGCCAGCAGCCCAGCCGCGATGCTGACCACGGTGTACGTCGCGGCCAGCCCGTAATGCTGGCGCTGAATCATCTGCCACGTCTCCACCTGCATGGTGGAGAACGTCGTCAGTCCGCCGCACAGGCCGGTTCCCAGCAGCGGACGCCGGTAGGCCGAAAGCGGCAGGCGTTCCAAGAGCCGGGTGGTGACGAAGCCCAGGATGAACGCACCGGCGATGTTGACGGTGAAGGTGGCCCACGGCCAGTGGCCGGGGACCGGGGCGGTCAGCGTGGCCAGCCCCGCACGGGCCAGCGTTCCCAGCGCGCCGCCGGCGAACACCGCCGCCAGTTCACGGTTGTCGTGGCCGAACACCGCCGATTCCCTTCGACCTCGTCTGCGCCGATAACCGGATCAGTATGGCCCGCCGGACGGCACAATTGGGCCATGGCCGCCAATCCCCGCGCCGGGCAGCCGGCGCTGCCCGAGGATCTCATCGACGTCTCCCACCTTGTGACGGCGTATTACACGATTCAGCCCGACCCCGACGACGTCGCCCAACAGGTGGCCTTCGGTACCTCCGGGCATCGCGGCTCCAGCCTGGACGGGGCGTTCAACGAGGCGCACATCCTGGCCACCAGCCAGGCCATCGCGGAGTACCGCGCAGCGCAGGGCACCACCGGGCCGCTGTTCATCGGCCGCGACACCCACGGGCTGTCCGAACCGGCCTGGGTCACGGCGTGCGAGGTGCTGGCCGCCAACGACGTTGTGGTGCTGGTGGATTCAGCCGACCGCTACACCCCGACACCGGCGGTCAGTCACGCCATCCTGACCCACAACCGGGGCCGTGACTCCGGACTGGCCGACGGCATCGTCGTCACCCCATCGCACAACCCGCCCCGGGACGGCGGGTTCAAGTACAACCCGCCCAACGGCGGCCCGGCCGACACCGACGCCACCGGCGCAATCGCCAAGCGGGCCAACGAGATCCTGCGCGGGGGCCTCGCGGAGGTGAAGCGGGTTCCACTGGCCCGCGCCCTGCAGACTGCTCAGCGTCACGACTACCTCGACGCCTACGTCGCCGACCTGCCCAATGTCGTCGACATCCACGCCATCCGGGCCCAGGGCGTGCGGATCGGCGCCGACCCGCTGGGCGGGGCCAGCGTGGACTACTGGGCGGCGATCGGCGAACGGCACGACCTTGAACTCACCGTGGTCAATCCGTTGGTCGATGCCACGTGGCGGTTCATGACGCTGGACACCGACGGCAAGATCCGGATGGACTGCAGTTCGCCCAACGCCATGGCCTCGTTGATCGCCAACCGCGAGCACTATCAGATCGCGACCGGCAACGACGCCGACGCCGACCGGCACGGCATCGTCACCCCCGACGCGGGTCTGATGAACCCGAATCACTACTTGGCCGTGGCGATCGACTACCTCTACACCCACCGGCCTGACTGGCCGGCCGGTGTGGCCGTCGGCAAGACGGCGGTCAGTTCGTCGATCATCGACCGGGTGGTGGCCGGCTTGGGGCGCACGCTGGTGGAGGTGCCCGTCGGGTTCAAGTGGTTCGTCGACGGATTAATCAGCGGCACAATCGGATTCGGTGGTGAAGAGTCGGCCGGAGCGTCGTTCCTGCGTCGCGACGGATCGGTGTGGACCACCGACAAGGACGGCATCATCATGGCCCTGCTGGCCTCGGAGATCCTTGCCGTCACCGGGTCCACCCCCTCGCAGCGCTACGCGGAACTGGCCGAAGAGTACGGCGCCCCGGTCTACGCGCGGGTCGATGCCCCAGCCAATCGTGAGCAGAAGGCCCGGCTGGCCAAGCTCTCACCCGAGCAGGTGACCGCCACCGAGCTGGCCGGCGAGCCGATCACCGCCAAGCTCACTGCGGCCCCGGGCAACGGCGCACCGCTGGGCGGGCTCAAGGTCACCACGGCCAACGGCTGGTTCGCGGCACGCCCGTCGGGCACCGAGGACGTCTACAAGATCTACGCCGAGTCGTTTCTGGGCGCCGAGCACCTGGCACAGGTGCAGGAGGCCGCCCGGGAAGTGGTGAATAAAGTCATCTCGTGAGTTCGGTCGCGGATGGCGCCTCGGTGGCGCAGGTAAAGCTGCCCCGAGAGGTGTGGTCGCTGATCGGGGCCAACGCCGTCATCGCGCTCGGCTACGGGGTGGTGGCCCCGGTGCTGCCCGAACTGGCCCGGCACTTCGGGGTCAGCATCAGCGCGGCGACTTTCGTGATCACCGCGTTCGCGGTCATGCGACTGGTGGCCGCACCGCCGACCGGGCTGCTGATCCAGCGCCTGGGGGAGCGGCGCATCTACGTCGCCGGCGTGCTGATCGTGGCGCTGTCCACGGGTGCGTGTGCGTTCGCCGACACCTACTGGGAGCTCCTCGTGTATCGGGCTCTGGGCGGCATCGGCTCGACGATGTTCTTCGTCTCCGCGCTGGGGCTGATGATCCGGATCAGCCCGCATGACGCCCGTGGCCGGGTGGCCGGCATGTTCTCCGGCGCCTTCATGGTGGGTTCAGTGGCCGGGCCGGTGCTGGGCAGCCTGACCGCCGGGCTCGGGTTGAAGGCGCCATTCATCATCTACGGCGTGCTGCTGCTCATCGCGGCGACGATCGTGCTGGTCAGTCTGCGCAACTCGCCGCTGGGCGATCCGGCAGAGTCCGATGAGTTGGCGGTGACGGTGCGGGTGGCGCTGCGGCATCGCGCCTACCGGGCGGCACTACTGTCCAACTTCGCCACCGGTTGGTCGTTGTTCGGCCTGCGTTTTGCGTTGGTGCCGCTCTTCGTCGCGGAGGTGCTGGCTCACAGCCCGAGAGCCGCCGGGCTCGCGCTGACCGCGTTTGCTATCGGCAACGTGTCGGTGGTGATGTACAGCGGCCGGCTCTCCGACCGGATCGGACGACGGCCGCTGCTGATCACGGGATTGGTGCTGGCCTCGGTCACCACGGCGATCCTAGGCATCGGCCATTCCCTGCCCGTGTTCCTGGTGGAGGCGGTACTGGCCGGGGTGGCGTCGGGGATCTACAACTCCCCGCAGCAGGCCGCGGTGGCCGACATCATCGGCAAGGCCCGGGGCGGCACGGCGATCGCGACGTTCCAGATGATGTCGGATTTCGGATCCATCGTCGGCTCCTTCGGGGTTGGGGTGCTCGCCCAGAAGTTGTCCTTCGAGTGGGCCTTCGCGATCAGCGGAGCAATGCTGTTGGTGGCGGCGCTGGGCTGGTTGCTCGCTCCGGAGACCCGGGATCAGCCGTCGGTGGAGCCCGTCCGGGTCGAGCTTCACTGAGCTGTCGCTCCGAGGCGGGCAAAAGTGTGGTTTTGAGGCCGCTGCGGCGGTGGTGTAGTTTCGATTCCGCAGCTTGGGGCTATGGCGCAGTTGGTAGCGCACCACACTGGCAGTGTGGGGGTCAGGGGT
>JBAXUD010000119.1:0-8259 GCA_037129875.1 Mycobacteriaceae bacterium | reverse complement strand
TCGGTAACACCGCGCCGGTGCCCACCGGCGCCTGAGTCAACGGATAACGCCCTCCTACAGCGTGGCGAGGAACCGCTGGAGGTGCACGTTGGTCTCGGCGGGCGCCTCCTCGTGGGCGTAATGCCCCGCCCCCTCGACGGTGCGGAATTCGCCGCGTGCGGCATAACGCCGGCTGCGTTCGACCGGGTCGGCTAACACATACGGGTCGGCATCGCCGCGCAGGTGCAGAAGTGGCACGTCGAGTTGCCGGTCCATCAGCTTCATGAACCGGTGGCCTTCGCTGCGAAGCTGGCTGCGAACTGCCCAGCGTTGGTACTCCAGGGCGCAGTGGGCTGCCGAAGGGATCTGAATCGCCTGGCGGAGATGGGCGATGTTCTCGGAAAAGTCTTCTGAGACAACCCATTTGCCGGATGCACGCTGGCGCACCAGCGTCTCCAGTTCATCGGCGTTGTGTCGGGTGAGCAGGTGTTCGGGCCACAGCGGTGCCTGGTAGCCCATCAGGCTGGGCAATAGCGCACGGCGTTGTTCGGCGCACGCGAGCACCGATCGTTTAAGCGCGGCGGGGTGCGGCGAACTGACCAACGCGACGGCCTGCACCATCCGGGAGTGCAACACTGCGGTGGCCCAGCAGACCAGCCCCCCGTCGGCGTGGCCGACCAGGGTCGCCGACGTGTGGCCGAGCGCGCGGATCAGGCCGGCGGTATCGCCGGCCAGTGTCCAGCCGTCGTAGCCGCGCGGCGGCTTGTCGCTGCCGCCGTATCCGCGCAGATCGACAGCCACCACCCGGGCGCCGGTCAACCCGCGCAACTGGTGTCGCCAGGACCACCAGAACGACGCGAAGCCATGCAGCAGGATCACCAGCGGCCGGGTCGTGGGCGAGGTGTCGTCACCGGCGTCGGGCAGTGCCTCGACGCATTGGAACCGGATCCCGTTGGCGTGGACGTCGTGGTGGCGCCACGGTCCCGCGATGCGGGTGACTGACGGGTCCGGCTGTGCCATCACCAGCCCGACGGGTCGCCGGGCATCCGGTCGTATTCAGTGTTGACCGGTAGGCCGGTATCGGCGTAGACCGCCGCGGTCGGATCATGTGCGACCGGGTACTCGGACTGCTCGACGTACGCGTACTCGACGTACTCGGTGGACCCGGGTTGCTCGGTGTATTCGGGCTGCCCGGCGTACTCGACCTGGTCTGCGTACTCGGACTCGTACGCGTATTGGTACTCGGCCTCCTCCGCTGTGACCGCGGCTGCGGTGGTGGCCGGGAGGGAGGCCGTGACGGTGGTTGCCCGAACCGCCGGCCCGCTCGGAGCCGATGTCGTCGCCGCAGTCGGGGACGGAGTCCCGCCGAACTTCGCCAGGCCCGGGGCGAGCGCGGCCGTCGTCTCCTTCACCGACGCGATGGTCTGCTGCGGTCCGCGGATTCGCCGCACCTTCCGGTAGCCGAGGAAGGCGAACACGGCCGTCACCACCAGCATGAGGATGAACACGATCAGGAATGCCGCCCAGCGCCACAACCATGTATCCAGCAGTTCGGCGAGGAAGAAGAACATGAAGAAGGTCGAATACAGCAGCACCACCAGCGCCACGATGAAGAAGACGCTGCCGGTGAGCCCCTTCTTCACGTCGCGGGTGATCTCAGCCTTGGCGAGTTCGACTTCGGCGCGGACCAGCGTCGACACCTGCGTGGTGGCGTCTCTGACCAGTTCGCCAATCGATGGGTTGTCCGGCATCGCGTGCGGGTCCACCAGCGGAATGGAGGTTGCGGTGGCGGGCACCCCGTTCTTGCGATCCCGATTGCTCACGGCTGTCCCTCCAGACTCGGTGTGGTCGCGTTCATGTTGCCATGCCTCACCCGCGTCCGCGGTACCCGTCGCGTTGTTACGTAAGTTACGCATGTGACGCAGCTAGACTCGGTAGCCGGGTGGGAAGTCGATGGAGGTATCAGTGATCACCGCACTTCGGGTGCGACGTACGGCGGGGGTTGCGGGCCTCGTCGTGTCGGCCGCCCTGGCCGCGCTGCTGCCGACAGCCTCCTTTGCCGGCGCTGACGACAAGGTGCCGATGGGAGGTGGCGCCGGCATCGTGATCAACGGCGACACCTATTGCACACTGACCGCTATCGGCAACGACAAGACCGGGGCCTTGATCGGCTTCACCTCCGCGCACTGCGGCGGACCCGGAGCCCAGGTGGCCGCCGAGGCAGCCCAGGATCGCGGGGTCCTCGGAACCATGGTCGCGGGCAACGACGGACTGGACTACGCCGTCATCCGGTTCGATCCGGACAAGGTTGCGCCGGTGTCGAACTGGAACGGTTTCGCGATCGACGGCATCGGTCCGGACCCGACCTTCGGCCAGGTGGCATGCAAGCTGGGCCGGACCACCGGCTACTCCTGCGGGGTGACGTGGGGTCCCGGCGAGAGCCCGGGCACGATCGTCAATCAGGTGTGCGGCCGGCCCGGGGATTCAGGGGCACCTGTCACGGTCAACAACAAACTCGTCGGAATGATCCACGGAGCATTCACCGACGGCCTGCCCACCTGCATCATCAAGTACATCCCCCTGCACACTCCGGCGATCACCATCTCGATGAACTCGGTGCTGGCCGACGTGGCAAGCAAGGATCGTCCCGGCGCGGGGTTCGTCCCGACGGCGACTGCTGCGCCCGGCCCGGCCTGAGGGATATCGCTAGTTGGCCTTGCTGGACCGGATGGCCTCGAAGACCGTCGGGTCGAGAAGCGTTGAGGTGTCGCCGAGTTCGCGGCCCTCGGCCACGTCGCGCAGCAGGCGTCGCATGATCTTGCCGCTTCGGGTCTTCGGCAGCTCCGGCACCACGTGAATCTCGCGGGGCTTGGCGATCGGTGAGATCTCCCGCGCCACCTCCGCGCGTAGCTCGTTGACCATATCGGCCGTGGACATGTCGGCGTGGTGCTCCTTGAGGATGACGAACGCGCAGATCGCCTGTCCGGTCTGTTCATCGGAGGCGCCGACGACTGCTGCCTCGGCGACCCCGGCGTGCCCCACCAGTGCCGACTCCACCTCAGCGGTCGAGATGCGGTGTCCGGAAATGTTCATCACGTCGTCGATGCGGCCGAGCACCCAAACCTCGCCGTCGGTGCCGTAACGCGCGCCGTCGCCGGCGAAGTACCAGCCCTGATCGGCGAACCGCGACCAGTACGTCTCGACGAAGCGTTCGTGGTCGCCCCAGATTCCGCGGAGCATCGACGGCCACGGCTTGTCCAGAACCAGGTAGCCGGTGACCGGCTCGGCATCCTCGGTGGCCGGCGGTAATTCGTTGCCGTGGTCGTCGACGATCTTCGCCGAGATGCCGGGCAGCGGCCGCATGGCCGAACCGGGCTTGCAGACGGTGACTCCCGGCAGCGGGGAGATCATCGCCGCGCCGGTCTCGGTCTGCCACCAGGTGTCGACGATCGGAGCCTGGTCGCCGCCGAACACCAGCCGGTACCAGCGCCAGGCTTCCGGGTTGATCGGTTCGCCCACCGATCCGAGCAGCCGGAGGCTGGACAGATCGTGCTCGAAGGCAAGATCGCGACCCCACTTCATGAAGGTCCGGACCAGCGTGGGGGCGGTGTAATAGATTGTGACGCCGTACTTTTCGATGACCTGGAAATGCCGGTGTTCGTCGGGGGAGGCCGGGGTGCCCTCGTAGACGACCTGAGTGGCGCCGTTGGACAGCGGGCCGTAGACGATGTAGCTGTGACCGGTCACCCAACCGATATCGGCTGTGCACCAATAGATGTCGGTCTCGGGCTTGATGTCGAAGACGTAGTTGTGCGTGTATGAGGTCTGCGTCAGGTACCCGCCGGAGGTGTGCATGATGCCCTTGGGCTTGCCGGTGGTTCCCGAGGTGTAGAGCAGGAACAGCGGGTGCTCGGAATCGAAGGCCTCCGGGGTGTGATCGGCGGAGGCCGCATCGACCGTCTCGTGCCACCACAGGTCCCGGCCGTCGGTCCAGTCGATGTCGATCCCGGTGCGGCACAACACCAGAACATGCTCCACCGAGTGCTGGCCGGCGACCGCCTCGTCGACGGCGGTCTTGAGGGAGACCGCACTGCCGCGGCGGTACTGGCCGTCAGTGGTGATCACCAGCTTGGCTTGGGCATCCTCGATCCGGGCCCGCAATGCCGAGGCGGAGTATCCGCCGAACACCACCGAGTGCATGATGCCCAGTCGTGCACAGGCCAGCATCGCCACGATCGCCTCGGGCACCATCGGCATGTAAATGGCCACCCGGTCACCGGCGACCAGGCCCAGATCCGTCAAGGCGTTGGCGGCCTTACACACCTCGTCCTTGAGTTCGGCGTAGGTGATGGTGCGTTCATCGCCGAGCGGCTCGCCCTCCCAGTGGATGGCGACGCGGTCGCCGTTGCCGGCCTCCACATGGCGGTCGACGCAGTTGTAGGCGACGTTGAGCTTGCCGCCGACGAACCACTTCGCCACCGGCGCACCCGACCAGTCGAGCACCTCGGTGAAGGGGGTGTCCCAACTCAGCCGATTGGCCTGTTCGGCCCAGAAGGCCAGCCGGTCGGCATCGGCCCGGTCGTAGAGTTCAGCGGTCGCGTTCGCAGAGCCCGCGAACGCCTCCGATGGCGGGTACAGGGTCGGAACGTCGGTGTGCGCCTCGGTCATAGGTGTGAGCGTAGTCACCACGTATGCCCGCTGCGGTGGTACGTGACGCCGATCGCCGGACGGCAGTTGCGGCGCGGCGAACGGCCCGTCACAGTCCGGCCAGCGGTCCCGCCGGGCCGCCGCCGCCCGGCGTAACTAACCTGAGCCGCCCAGCGGTACTAACGTGAGCCGTCGTGACATCTGGACGCCGCGACCTGCTGGGACCCCTGCTTGATCTGCCGGGGGTGGCCGATGCGGCGGAGGCGGCCCGGACAGCCCTGGGCAAGGCGCATCGCCACCGCGCGAATCTGCGCAACTGGCCGGTCACGGCAGCTGAGTCCACTGTCCGGGGTGCGCGGTCGTCCTCGGCGCTCGACGGCGGCGGGGTCGGACTCCAGGCGGCGTCCGGTTCGGACGACCCGGTGCTGGCCGGTGCGCTGCGCGTCGGGCAGGCCATGGAAGGCGGCGCCACAAATCTTGTGGGCGCCTGGCAGCGCGCTCCGCTGCAGGCTTTGGCGCGGCTGCACGCCCTTGCCGCCGCCGACCTGGTTTCCGACGCACACCTGGGCAGACCACGTCAGAGTCCCGAGGTCGTCGCCCGGTTGGACCTGGTGACAAGACTGGTGACCGGTGGCAGTTCGGCGCCAGCCCCGGTGCTGGCAGCTGTGGTCCACGGCGAAGTGTTGACCCTGGCGCCCTTCGGCAGCGCGGACGGCGTTGTGGCACGGGCTGTTTCGCGTCTGGTCACGATCGCATCCGGCCTCGACCCGCACGGGCTCGGAGTCCCTGAGGTGTTCTGGTTGCGCCGGGAAGACGATTACCGGTCGGCCGCAGCCGGCTTCGCCACCGGGGAGCCAGACGGAGTCGGGGATTGGATCTTGATGTGCTGCCGTGCCCTGGAAGACGGTGCGCGCGAAGCCTTGTCGATCGCCGAGGCGGCTGCGGACCAGCCCCGGAGCGGTTAGTCGAACCGCCCTAAACATGCAAAGCGGGCGGCGCTCCGAAACGTGTTCGGCTCGCCGCCCGCTAGCAGGGTTACGGAGTTACCAAGCGTGCTGAGTGGGCTGCGTGGGTGGCCTCGGCGTTTTTGCCTCGCGCTCCGGATTCAACACATCGGGTGGAGCCGGTTGATCCGCTCGCTCGTACAATTACGCAGGCCCGCAACACTTCTGCCATCTTCGCGGCATGCTTCGCGTGGGTGCTCGTAACCGTGCTGGATAGTCTGGCTGGGGAGGTAGAACCTTCTCTTCCGGCGCCACCTTGGCCTCACCAAACTTCCGTGCCTCCTTTGTACTCCGTGATGGCCATCACAGCAAGAGCAAAATGCAGGCGGGTTGGTTTCAACTCAAAAACTGAAGCGACGCAACACCGCTGAGGTCGCCGAGTAGCTCAGCGTGCCGGCCGCCAGGGCGCTGAACGCCAATTCCGCCGTAGTGGCCAGGGCAGCCCCCGACGGGGCTGGGATGCGCTCCCGCAGCGGTATCGGACGGGAGAACGTCAGCACCGGCCAGCCAGTTCCCTGACCGCGGCGGCCTTGGCCCACCGGAACAATAGAACTCGACAGCCCCGGTGTACTTGCCGTCCACGCCCGCCTTCCGCGTCCCAATTGCGTGCGTGGACCCGAGCCGCCCGGGCGATCGGGGATCCGGTCCATCTGGCCCTTGTCGGCCCCCGACATCAACAGTAGGAACTGCGCCTAACTCGACTTGAGCACCGCGCGGCGGTTGAGCAGAGCCTGCACCGTTGGCCCTTCGGTGCGATCGAATATCGTCGCCGTCCCGGCGGCCCGATCGGACACCGACAGCTTGCCGGCGCGCACTCGTCCAGGAAGGGATGGCGCGGCAATCAGCTGAATTGCCACGGAAGTTGGCAGTTCAGGTCAGGTGTCTGAGGCCGCACATTCACAGGAAAATCGGCCGATTTCACAGGTGTGTGACGCTTGCGCCCAGCCCGCCCATCGTGTGTATAGTTAGCATCACTCGGCTTATGGCCGAGAGTGCATCAGCCCGACCCCCCGGGGCTGATACACGACGACCCTCGCCTCCTCCCCCCCTGGCGAGGGTCGTCCTTTTTGTGCGGTCTTCCTCTTCTTGCGGCTGCGACGGCGGATTCGCGCGTCTGCACACAGCGACGTTCATCCACAACTGACACCCGGACGACTGGTGTACCCGCCCCCGTTGACGCCACAGTGGCGGCGTGACATCTGCCCCGCCCGTCGTCCTGTTGGTGGTCAGCGACGCCGAATTGGCCGCCGGTACGGACCGTATCGCTGCGGCCGTCGGCGCCCGCACGGTTCGGGCCCAAACGCCCGGCCGGAGAAGCTGGCTTGCGGCCGCAGCGGTGGTGGTCGATGCGCCCGGCGCGTTGCGATGTGTCCAAGCCGGCCTGCCCCGCCGCGATGGGGTGGCGCTCGTGGGCGCCGAGGAGCCATCGGCAAACTCGTGGTCGGCGGCGATCGACATCGGCGCTCAGCACCTGTGTGTACTGCCGGCTCAGGACGCCGATTTGGTGCGGCACCTGGCCTGGGCGATGGAGTCGGGATCCGTGGCTGGCCGCGGCGGTCCCGTACTCGCCGTGGCCTCGGGACGCGGTGGCGGTGGAGCATCGGTGTTCTCGGCCGCGCTTGCGGCATACGCCGATGACGCGCTGCTTGTCGATCTCGATCCGTGTGGCGGCGGTATCGACCTGCTGCTGGGCGGGGAGTCCGCACCGGGTTTGCGTTGGCCCGAATTGCATGTCCACAGCGGGCGATTGAGCTGGGTTGCGCTGCGCGAGGTGCTTCCCCGGCGGAACGGTGTGAGCATCCTGTCCGGAACCCGCCGCTTCCACGAGATCGATCCCGGCGCGGTGGCGGCAGTGGTCGACGCCGGTCGGCGCGGAGGAGCCACGGTGGTCTGCGACATTCCGCGTCAGCTGACCCCCGCGGCGATCTGCGCCGTGCAGTTCGCAGACCTCGTCGTCGTCGTAACAAGTTGTGACGTAAGGGCAATCGCGGCCACCACGGCAATGCTCGGCGCTCTTCGGAGTGTCAACCCCGCTGTCGGACTGGTGGTGCGCGGTCCATCGCCTGGCGGTCTGCTTGCCAGGGAAGTGGCCACCGCGGCGGCGGCGCCACTGCTGGCCGCGATGCGTCCGGAGTCGATGCTGGCGGCGCGGTTGGAACGGGGCGGCCTACGGCTGCGCCGGCGCTCGCCACTCGCTCGTGCGGCCACGAGCGTGCTCGACGTCGTGCAGCGCAATATGGGGCAGGTGGCGTGAGCGATTCACTGATCGACCGGGTTCGCGAACGGCTGGCAGCGGAGTCAGCGCCGCTGCGCCCGACGGTCGTGGCTGCCGCCATCCGGGCCGAGTCCGGTGGCGTGCTCGGGGACACGGAGGTGCTGAGCAACCTGCGTGTCCTGGAGACCGAGCTGACAGGCGCGGGTGTTCTGGAGCCATTGCTCCGGGCCGACGGAACCACCGACGTTCTGGTGACCTCTCCCGAGGGCGTATGGGTCGACGATGGAAATGGTCTGCGGCGAAGTGACATTCGATTCGCCGACGAAGCTGCCGTCCGCCGACTGGCTCAACGGCTGGCCGCGGCGGCCGGCCGCCGCCTCGACGATGCCCAACCGTGGGTGGACGGACAGCTCA
>JBAXUD010000118.1:0-8310 GCA_037129875.1 Mycobacteriaceae bacterium | reverse complement strand
GGCGACATCGCTGACCGCGCCGCCCACCCACCCGAAAAGCCCCACCGCCCCTCGGCGTTCAGGGTCACCATTGGCGGGTAGGCGCCGCACCACCTCCAGGGCCGCGCCCAGTGCATCGCCAGACAGATATTCATCGGCGTAGAGCGAGCGGTCCCAGAACGAGTACGCCGGAGAAGGATCCACCACGTACCACCGGTAGCTGTCCCACCACGGACGCTCGGTGATCTCGGCCTTCGCCGCGGGAATCGCAAGCAGTGGGGCGAGAAGGTCGCGTGCGTCGGCCTCGCCCGCGAGCACTTGCACACGCAGCCTCGCAACGTCGGGTCTGCCGCTCCAGGTGCCGGTGGCAATCCGCTCGGCCGCCGACCGCACCCGCTGGAACGCCAGCCCGGAGGCGAGAATGGCGTCCTCGCCTTCGAACATGAATAGTCCGGTCGTCGCACGGGTGACCGGAACCTCGACGAGTTCGAACTCAAGGTCGGTGACCACACCGAAGTTGCCGCCCGCCCCGCCGCGCGATCCCCAGAACAGGTCCGGGTTCTCGGCCTCGCTCGCGGTGACCACACTGCCGTCGGCGGTGACCACCGTGACTCTGCGAAGGCGGTCGGTGGTCAGGCCGGCCCACGGGGCGTTGGGTCCGATGCCGCCGCCGAGCGTCAGGCCCGCCACACCCACCGCCGGGCAGTTGCCGCCGGGCAGCAGGAGCCTTCCCTGACTGCCCTGGGGCAACAACTTGGCGAGGTCGGCGTTGCGTACGCCGGCCTCGGCGCGCAACCTGTTCCCGGCAATCTTCGTGGCGGTCATGCGGCGCGTGCTGATGATGATCCCGTTCGAGCTGGAGCCATCCGCGTAGTTGTGGCCGCCGCCGCGAATCGCGAACGGGGTGTTGGTTTTCCGGGCCCAACGCACGGTCGCGGCGACATCGTCGGGACCGGCGCACAGCACCACCGCTTCCGGGATGGTTGCAGCGAAGCGCAGGTTTCGTGGGGTGGCCAGCTCGCCGAAGTCGGGTTCACCGGGACGCAGCACCGAGCCGCGCAGTTGTCGTTTGAGGTCGGCCCAGGCCGTCTCTGCGGAGCGGGTGCCGGTCGGTGTCGTGGTGCAGGAAACGGCCAGTCCCGCAGCGGCCAGGCCCGCTGCGGCCAGCAACTCGCGGCGTCTCAGCGTCGCCATGGGGGTAGACCGACGAAACGACGCAGGTTATCGGGGTCGTCCACCCCCGACAGGCTACCCTCGGCTGGTCGCAGCCAACGCCATCGTGGCTGGCAGAGGGAAGGCACTCGATGTCGGCACCGCCCGGTCACGCCCCCGACGGGGAATCGGCCGAATCCCGCTCGGTCCTGGCCGAACGGTTGCGGCGTCGCAGGTCCAAGCGCAGCCTGCTGGAGAAGGTGAGCATCCAGTCCAAGCTGATGCTGATGCTGCTCACCATGAGCGTGCTGGCCACCGGGATCGCCGGCGGCATCGGCTTCCAGTCCGGCCGCAGTTCCCTGCGCGCGGCGGTGTTCGACCGCCTCACCGGCATCCGCGAGGCACAGGCCCGGGTGCTCGAGATGGGCCTGACCAGCATCACTGGGTCGCTGGTGATCTTCGCCCGAGGCGAGACCGTCGTCGGCGCCATGAACGCGTTCAACGCGGGCTTCGATCAACTCGCCGACGCCACCGTGACGCCCGAGCAGGACCGCGCCCTCGTCGACTACTACAACGCCAAGTTCAAGAATGCCGACGACAACCGCCTCGACATCAGCGCGTTGCTGCCTACCGCGCCGGCGGCGCGCTCTCTACAGGCCCGCTATACCGTGGCGTCCGCCGCCGGCGACCCCCGCGACGGCAGCATCTGGTCGGGGGCCAACGCGCGCTACGACGGGTACTTCAGCGAGATCGTCAAACGGATGGCATTCCGGGACGCCTTCCTGATCAACGCCAAGGGCGACGTGGTGTACAGCGTAAAGAAGGGCGTCGAGCTCGGCACCAACGTCCTCACCGGGCCATTCCGCGGGGAGGGCTTCCTTCCCGACGCCTTCCGAAAGGCCATGGCCTCCAACGACATCGGCTACGTCGACACGACGGACTTCGCCGAATACCTGCCCTCCGGGCAACCCACCGCCTGGATGCTGGTCCCGGTCGGACCGCCGGGCCGGGCGCTGGGCGTGATGGCCGTGGAGTACCCGGCCACCATCGTCAGCAACCTGATGACCGGCGACCGGCAGTGGGAACGTGCCGGCATGGGCCGAACCGGGGAGACGTTCGTGGTCGGCAAGGACGACCTGATGCGGTCGGACTCCCGGCTATTCCTCCAAGATCCGCAAGCTTACAAAGCCGACGTGATCAAAGCGGGAACGCCGCCCGCGGTAGCCGAGCGCGCCATCACCCAGGGCACCACCGTGCTGGTACAACCGGTGGGCACCAAAGCCACTGAAGCTGCGCAGCGGGGGGAGACCGGAACGCTGATCGCCACCGACTATCTCGGCAACCGGGCACTGCAGGCCTACGCCCCGCTCAACCTCAAGGGGCTTAACTGGGTCGTCGTCGCGGCAGTGGATTCCGGTGAGGCCTTCGCCCCGGAACGTAACTTCGCCCACAAACTGGTGCGGTCCACAGCGCTGATCATCTTCCTGGCCTGCCTGGCCGCCATGGTGTGGTCACGGTTGTTCGTGCGCCCCATCAAGCGCCTCGAGGCGGGGGCCGTAAAGGTCAGCAGCGGCGATTACACCGTTCGGCTGCCCGAAGATACCAACGACGAATTCGGCGATCTCACAGTGGCTTTCAACGAGATGAGCAACAACCTGGCCGTCAAGCACCAATTGCTCACCGAGCAGCGTGCCGAGAACGACCGGCTGCTGATGTCGCTCATGCCCGAGTCGGTGGTGGAACGCTACCGCGACGGTGAGGAGAACATCGCCGAGGACCATCAGGACGTGACGGTCGTCTACGCCGACCTGATCGGCCTGGACGAGCTGTCCGATGAACTCGACGCCGACCAGTCGCTGAAGTTCATCAATAAATTGATGCGCCAATTCGACGCGGCCGCCGAGAGCCACGGCATCGAGCGGGTGCGCAACACCCACAACGGATACCTGGCCAGTTGCGGGCTGACGGTGCCCCGGCTGGACAACATCCGCCGGACCGTCGATTTCGCCATCGACATGCAGCGGACCGTCGACCGTTTCAACGCCGAAACGGGCCGCAGCATCAAATTGCGGGCAGGTATCGACACCGGCACGGTGACCAGCGGCCTGATCGGCCGAGCGGGTCTGGTGTACGACCTGTGGGGTGGCGCAGTGCATTTGGCATCCAAGATGCGGCGCGGTCTGGCCAAGCCGGGCATCTACGTCAGCCAGAGCGTGTACGAGGCCACTCGAGACACCGTGCAGTACACATCGGTGGGCACCGTGAACGTCGGCGACCACGACGAGCCCACCTGGCAGCTGTCGGAAGACCGGCCGTGAGTTTCCTGACCGCGCCCTGGTTCTACTGGTCGATCATCGTCGCGGCCGGCTTGCCGACAGTGCTGGTGTTGCTGACCGAGTTACAGCACGCGCTGAGCCGCAGGGGAAGTTTCCTGGCTCGGCCGGTCGGATTGCTACGCACCTTCATCGTGCCGCTGGGGGCACTGCTGCTGCTGCTGGTGCAGACCACCGATATCTCGGTGGACGCGACACCGGTGCGGATCCTCTCGACGGTTTTCGGCGTCCTGATTCTGTTCATGGTGCTGTCCGGGGTCAGCGCGACCGTCTTCGACGGCGCGCCGAGGGGCAGTTGGCGGCGACGGATGCCGGCCATCTTCATCGACGTGGCGCGGTTTGCGATCATCGCCGTGGGCGTGGCGATGATCTTCGCCTACGTGTGGGGTGCCAACGTCGGCGGCTTGTTCACCGCGCTGGGCATCAGCTCCATAGTGTTGGGGCTGACCCTGCAGAACTCGGTGGGCCAGATCATCTCCGGCCTGCTGCTGCTCTTCGAGCAGCCGTTCCAGATCGGCGACTGGGTCCAGACCTCCTCGGCAAGCGGCCGCGTCGTCGAAGTCAACTGGCGGGCCACCCACATCAACACCGGCAGCGGCCTGGAGATCATCCCGAACTCCGTGCTGGCCGGGCAGGCATTCGCCAATCTGAGCCGGCCGGCCGGTGGCCACACCATCACCGTGCAGACGAAGTTCGCCGGCACCGACGCACCGGACGAGGTCTGCGCCCTGTTGACCGGGGTGGCGGCCAATCTGCCTCATCTGCACCCTGACGGTCAGCCGGCCGCCAACGCCAACTCCAGCACCGACTACACCGTCACGATCCCGGTGCGCTCCCCCGCCGACGACGTGGCGGCGCGCTCGACGTTCCAACGGTGGATCTGGTACGCGGCACGGCGCGCCGGTCTGCGGCTCGACGGACTCGAGGATGACTTCTCCACCCCGAAACGGCGAGTCGATGCGCTGCGCAGAATCGCACCGATATTGCGTGCCGGCAGTTCGGAACTCGAAACCCTGCTGCCGCATGTGGTGATCACCCGGTACGGCGACGGCGAGGTGATGCAGCGCAGCGGCGAGGTTCCGGCGGTGATGTCCTTCGTGGTCAAGGGCCGCGTGCGGCTGGTGGTCACCGGTACGGACGGGGCCCTGATTCCGGTGAACACCCTGCACGAGGGTGACTTCATCGGGCAGACGGCACTGACCCGTGAGCCGGTGACCGGCAGCGCCTACTCTCTCGGCGAGGTGACGATGATGCAGATCGATCGCAATGCATTGGAGCAGTTGCTATTTCGCAAACCTGACTTGCTTCAGGACCTCAGCCTGGCGATCGACGAACGCCGCGAACGCGCCCGAGCCGCCGCCGCCGAAGCCGAAGAAGCCACGGCGGCAGCCGATTCCGACGCCGAAATACCCTCTGATCTCAGCTGATTCGACGTGTGACCTGATCGTTGCGCAACTGCGACTTGGCGCACCGCGTCGCGTACCCGTGGGCCGACTCCCCCGGTGCTTCACTACCGGAGCACAGGCAGTTAACCGCTGACTTGGGAACGTGTAGGAAAAGGTGATGGGAGTCGTTATGAAAATCGTCGAGAAGTTGCGAGGCACATGGTTTCGTCGCGCGACCGCAACCGCTGCGGCTGCGCTGGCTCTGCCCGGCTTGATCGGTATCGTCGGAGGCTCGGCGACGGCGTCTGCGTTCTCGCGGCCCGGCCTGCCGGTGGAATACCTCGATGTGCCGTCGGCCTCGATGGGCCGCAACATCCGCATCCAGTTCCAGGGCGGCGGCGAGCACGCCGTCTTCCTGATGGACGGCCTGCGCGCCCAGGACGACTACAGCGGCTGGGACATCAACACCCCGGCGTTCGAGTGGTTCCAGAACTCCGGCCTGTCGGCGGTCATGCCGGTGGGCGGTCAGTCCAGCTTCTACAGCGACTGGTATCAGCCGTCGCAGGGCAATGGTCAGAACTACACCTACAAGTGGGAAACGTTCATGAACCAGGAGCTGCCGGTCTTCCTGCAGACCAAGGGCATCAACCCCAATGGCAATGCCGTGGTGGGTCTTTCGATGGCGGGCAGCGCGGCGATGAACTACGCGATCTACTATCCGCAGAAGTACATCTACGCCGCCTCGCTGTCGGGCTTCCTGAACCCGTCCGAGGGCTGGTGGCCGATGCTGATCGGCCTGGCGATGAATGACGCCGGCGGGTTCAACGCGCAGAGCATGTGGGGCCCGTCGTCGGACCCGGCGTGGCGGCGCAACGACCCCATGCTCAACATCAACCAGCTGGTCGCCAACAACACCCGGGTCTGGGTCTACTGCGGCACCGGTACGCCGTCGGAACTGGACACCTCCGGTGGCGGCGGCAACCTGATGGCCGCACAGTTCCTCGAAGGATTCACGTTGCGCACCAACAAGACCTTCATGGAGAACTATCTGGCCGCGGGCGGGAAGAACGGCGTGTTCAACTTCCCGGCCAACGGCACCCACAGCTGGGGATACTGGGGCCAGCAGCTCCAGCAGATGATCCCCGATATGCAGCGGGTTCTCGGCGCTCACCCATCCGGCGCCTGAGTATTCGTCTGCTGTCATCCGAGGGTGCCGAGGAAATCGCGGATGAGACGCGTGATGGCCGCGGGTTGTTCGAGCGTGCTGGTATGGCCGCAGTCGGGGACCAACTCCACGCGCGATCCGGGGATGAGTTCGCCGATGCGACGGGATTCGGCCGGCGGGGTGGCGGCGTCGTCGGCCCCGACCACAACGAGGGTCGGCGCCGTGATAGACCCGACCTCGCTCTCGACGCTCGCACGCCCCGCCACGCCGCGCGCGGCCCTGCTGATCCCTGAGCGCCGGCAGTGTCCCAGCCGTCGCTCCCATTCGTCCTGCAGTGCCGTGTTGGCCGGATCGGAGAGAAACGCGGGGCCGAACATCAACGGCAGCACCGATTTACGGAGCGGGGCGATTCCGGTCAGGCGGTAGGCGGCGGCCAACCGCTTGTACCGCCGCGCGTTGGCCGGATCCTCGGGTCCGGCGCTGGTGTCCAGCAGTGTCAGCGAGCGCACCAGGCCCGGGTGTCGGGCCGCGATCCGCTGGCCGACGAAGCCTCCCATCGACAACCCGACGTAATGCACCGGCGCCACACCGAGAAGGTCGATCAGGGCGATCGCGTCGGCGGCGAGGGTGTCCATGTCGTAGCCCCGGGAGCAGGCCGCGCTGCCGCCCTGGCCGCGCCAGTCGATCGTCACACAGCGGTAGTCGGCGCCCAGGTCTGCGATCTGAGGACCGAACATCCACCCGCTGAACAACAGGCCGTGCCCGAAGAACACGGTGGCCGCGTCCGGACGGCCTTCGGGCAATCCCGTGTCGGTGTAATGAATGAGTGCGTCGCCGCGGTGGAACTCCCCCATCGTCCGAGCTTAGTGGCCCGTGTTTGAAATTGGTTGACGGTTGGCTACGAGAACAACCCCTTCACTGGCTCTGGCGCATGAAGCTTCTCGCATGCCGTAACCGGGCACTAGGCATCAAAGATCTCTGCGAACATCGACAACAGCGGTAGCTGTCCATGACGGCGATCAGATAGTGTCCGGCGGTGACGCTTACAAGGATCGCCGTAGCGGTGGTGGGCGTACTCGCAATTTCATCTGGCTGCAGCACGCAGTCCCCGTCCGCAACTCCGTCGTCGCCGCAGCGGCCTTCGAGCACTAACAGCCAGACAGCGGCGCCGTTCGCAGCGTCGACGACCGTCAGCCAGTTCGCCCCGCAGTGGATGTCCCTCGTCACACCCCAGTCGTGGCAGGAGTCCAACCGCCGGGTCACCCGCGAATTCCAGCAGTTCGGTCTGCGGCCCGTCGACGAGACCGAGATGCCGCGGCGGTGCAACGGCTGCGGGGTCGATCCGCCGACGGCATTCCTGACCGCCTACGCTCCCGGCAAATTCGATCCAGCCGGGGCGCGGGCCGCCGAGCCAGTGACCGTGAACGCCGACAATGACGGTTACTTCCGCGCGTCCCAGAATTCCGAAGATGCGTTACTCGCCTGGCAGTACGCGGACAATGCATGGGCGACCGTGCGCGGCAGGACAACCATCACCAGCGAACGCGATCGGATGCTGGAACTCGCCCGCGCCCTTCATCCCACGGATCCCACTGACATCCGGGCTCCGCTGAGCATTCCGAACGTCCCCGCGCCGATGCCGCTGACGGAGATCTCCGTCGATCGCGGCAACTACGGCACCACACTGGAATTCGCTGCATGCGGGAGCACCGACGTCAGCGGCGCACCCGACTGCCAGAGCGAGTCGGGCTCCATGCGTGTACAGATTTGGCCCGCCGACGGCTACGCCGGGCTGATCACTGAGCAGAATTCGGTGCCCACGCAGATCGGCGGCCGAAGCGGCATCGTCGAGGCGGACGGAAACAACGCCGCCGTTCAGGTCCAACCCGGCATGCTCGTGGTGTTCAACCTGAGCGGACCGGTCGGGCAGTCTGCGACTCCGCCCAAGGCCAGCCTCACGGACATTCTTGCGACGGTCTCGTGGGCGCCGGATCCGGGAAGCGAGCGGACGTGGCCTCCCATCGCCGACTGGGCGAAACTGAACTGACTAGTTGTGCCACAGTCGGTGTGACGAGATTTACACAGACGCCACGACGGGTCGAGAGTCATAAGGCCTGAAATGCTCGGCAGCCACTCGGCTTGTGACGGCACTGCCCCGGAGTTGGTTCTGCGACGCGGCCGGTACCGGGAATGTTGCCAGTGGAGCCCGCGATTGACGGTGCGGTTACGGCGGCAACACACGCAACGGCGATGAGCCGGAGCTCCACTGATTCACCCCCGTTGTGCGCCAACGGAT
>JBAXUD010000117.1:0-8316 GCA_037129875.1 Mycobacteriaceae bacterium | reverse complement strand
CGCTGTCGTTGTGCCACTGAAGTCAGCTCAACGGAATGAATCGTCGCAGTTTGCCACTTGCCTGGTGGCGTGGCAGTTGCTCAACGACGTGGATGTGCACCTGTGGATCGGCTAGGCCGTAGTCACTCAGGGCGCCAATCAGTACGGACGTCAGGCCGACGGTGTCGGGATGGCCGACGACGAGAATGTCGGCTCCACGGGCCGTCTGGGTCACTTGATACTCGGAGATGTTGGGATCGGTACCCAGGGTATGACGAAAGGCCAGGGGCGGGACCGTGGTTGCCCCGTAGCGGAAGTCGTCATCACGACGTCCCTCGATGTCGGCGACCCGTGCGTATGCGCTTCCGCAAGCACACTTCCCAGACAGGAAGGTGACCTGATCGCCCAGGTCGTAGCGGATGAAGGGAAAGGCACGGTTGGCCAGCCCCGTCACCAGTGTCCGGGTCGCCGGCTCCTCGGGACCGACGGGTCTACCGCTGTCGTCGACGCGTTCGAGAATGACCTCGTCCTCGCACACATGCAGTCCCGGACCGTGGGAGCAACTCACCGCGTGGACGCCGATCTCGGTGGAGCCCCACAGGTTGTGCAGCGGGCAGTCCCATGCTTTGTGGATCGCCTGCCGGTCGTCGTCGAGCAATGGTTCGGAATTGCTACTGACGCGCACCGGGCGGATCGCCAGCGCTCCGGAAAGGGTGGCGCGGGCTAGCCGCGCGACCACGCTGGGGTATCCGACCAGGTGGGTGGGTTGGGCCGCGGCTACAGCGGCGAGGACTTCGTCGAAGGGAGCGGCGGCCTCGATCACGACGGTCTGCATGGATGCGGTGGTTGGCACATCGAATAACGGGGTACTGGCGTGTGGTGGAACTCCGGCTTCCAGGACGGCAAGCAACGCCGGGGCTGTTGCCGGCGTGCGCCGTTGCTCCCTGGTTTGCGTTCGCCAGGCCAGGCAGGCGGCGGTGATGAAGAATTGCCAATCCCAGACGTAAACGCCTCGTACGCCGCTGGATCCACCAGAGCTGAAGATTTGCTCATCGGCCGCGGTGTAGGAGAACCACTGTTGTTGGGCCAGAATCTGTTCGGCGCCGCGGCGGTCGAGGTCTGCGGTTGTCACGATGGTGTCCCATCGGTCTTGGGCGTCCTGTTTGGTCATCATCGGCAGCGATGCCAGATCGGCCACTGTAGCCAGGGATAGGTTCAGGCCGGCGAGTCGCTGGGCGTGAAACGGGGACCGTGCACGGGCATAGGTCAATAGGCTTCGCAGCCTTTGGGTTTGGTGGCGTTCGATCTGATCTCGCCGCCAGCCCAAGCGGCCGACGTGGTCCTCCATAGCGGCGCCCACCGCGCCCAGGTGTGCAGCACGCAGTCGTTCATAGCGCTTGCGGGGGCCGTCTACCGTTCCCGTCAGGTCGTCCACATCTGACATGGTGCCTGCTGTGAGGTTCGAATTCGGGTCAGTCCGCCTTCATCAAGCGTCGTGTCATCCCCGTGGCCGTCAGGGTTTGCCGAAGCCATCCGTGCTGAGGATTTTTTGACCAGCATCACCGGTGACAAGCTCGACGAACTTGCGAGCCAGGTCGGCGGATTTCGACTGGCTGAGGACGGCGATGGGGTAGGTGTTGACCGCCCCGGCGGACTCCGGGAACGGCACACCGGTGACCCGGTCTCCGGCCGCGAGCACATCGGTGACGTACACCAGTCCCGCATCGGCCTGGCCGGTTTCCACCTTGTTCAGCACATCGGTGACCTGAGATTCCTCGCTGACCGGTTTCAACCGCACGGCAGCGGCCTGCTCCACCTTCTGGGTGGCTGCGCCGCACGGCACCTGGGGCGCGCACACCACAACGGCGAGACCGGGCTGGGTCAGGTCCTTCAATGAGGTGATCTTCTTCGGGTTGCCGGGGGCGACGGCGATGGTCAGAGTGTTGGAGGCGAACGTGACCGGACCGCCTGCCAGCAGCCCGGCCTGGGCCACCTTGTCCATGTTCCTGGCGTCCGCCGAGGCGAAGACATCAGCAGGAGCACCCTGGGTCAGTTGGGTCACCAGGTCAGCCGATCCGGCAAAGGACAATTCGACATTGGTGCCCGGGTTGTCGGTCTTGAAGCGGTCGCCGATCTCGGTGAAGGCATTCTTCAGCGAGGCGGCGGCGAACACCGTGACCGTCTTGTCCGGCGACGGGGCAGGGGCTGAGGATGGGTGCGACGAGCATCCACTGGTCACCGCCAGCACAAGCACGCCGACAACCGGCAGACCAATACCGAACTTCACTGTCCCCGTCCTGACTCGACTACCAGCCGCGCGCGCGCCACTGCGCCAGGTGCGGCCGCTCCGCTCCCAGCGTGGTGTCGTCGCCGTGACCCGGATAAACGACCGTTTCGTCGCCGTAGACGTCGAACACCCGGCTCTTGACGTCACCGAGGAGCTGCTCGAACCCTCCAGGCTCCCAGGTCTTCCCGACCCCGCCCGGGAACCCGGAGTGTCGTGAGGGGGTAATACGCGGGGGAAGAGATGACAGAAGTGCCGGGGACATCCGAGAAGGCTAAGCCGAAGCCGATCCGGGCGGCGATCTATTGCCGCATCTCTGAAGACCCGCGAGGTCTTGAGCGGGGCGTGCGTCGCCAGGATGAGGACTGCCAGGCCGCTGTGGTGGAGGTGGTGCCGCTGCGCCGCATCGGTCAGGGCATGCGGGTGGGTGTTGCGGACGTACTCAGAAGCGGCGACCAGGAAGCCCGCCGTGCCGCAGGCCGGGTCGCAAATCTCATCGGAAGGCTGCGGAGCGACCATATCGACCATCAGCTTGATGATCATCTGCGAACCCCGCTCCCGAGCAGGTCAGAGCCCCTATCATCTGAATATGAATACCACCCGTTACCAGCTGCGCCGTGTGGCCGCCGGTCTCACGCTTGCCTCACTGCCATTGGTCGGAGTTGCACTAGCACCGACCAGCCTTGCCGACGACTGCATGTTTGACCCGACCTCTCTTGATTGCATGATGAACTCTGGTGACGACGGTTACCAGCCCGGCGACGTCGTAGTGCCAGCCGACGGCGGGCCTCTCCAAATTGCCGTCGCTCCGTCGCTCGGCGGTGGCCCCGTAGTCACGGCGGGGGGCGGTCTGGTTATTCCCGCGGGACCACCTATCGGGTGATCGGACTCACGCCGGTTCTCAGGGGGGTGCGGCGCAGCATCGCAGACGAGTCCGACGACGCTTGACTTGCTGGGGAGCGGCGATCTGGTACCCGTCAAGATTGGGAGCAGGAGCTTCATCCCGGCGGCCAGTCTCGATTTATTCGTCGAGGGGATAGCTCAGAGCCGCAAGCTCGCGCCGCTGACGGGTTGCTACCAGCCGCGCTCTCGCCATTCCGCCAGTCGGGGTCGTTCCTCGCCCAGCGTCGTGTCGTCGCCATGGCCGGGGTAGACGACCGTCTCGTCGCCGTAGACCCCGAATACCCGGCTCTCCAGGCCGGTCATGAGTGAATCGAACTCCTCCGGAGTTGTTGTCCGCCCAGGACCGCCGGGGAACAGGCAGTCGCCGGTGAACAGCTGCACCGCGATGCGCTCCCCGGAAGGCCGCAGCGCCAGCGCAACCGAGCCGGGCGTATGCCCGCGCAGATGGATCACGTCGAAGGTGAGATCGCCGATGTCGATGACGTCGCCGCCGGACAGCAATCGGCTCGGGGTGACCGGCAGCGGCTCGGCGTCGAGCTCATGCGCGGCGGTGGGGGCCCCACTGGATTCGGCCACCGCCGCCAGAGCCTGCCAGTGGTCGCCGTGCTGGTGGGTGGTGACGATCAGGGCCAGCTTCGGGGCGTGCTCAGCGACCAGCTCGACCAGCAGTTCGGGGTCGTTGGCGGCGTCGATGAGCAGCGATTCGCCGGTTTCGCTGCAGGTGACGAGGTAGGCGTTGTTGTCCATCGGTCCCACCGACATCTTGACGATGCTGACCCCCGGCAGCGTGCGGCGGGCAGCGGTCTGCGTTTCGACGTGGCCGGTATAGGTGTCAGCCAAGGAGATCGTCATGAGGCCACGGTACTGCCGTCGGTGCGGGCACATAGCATGGGCGCGTGGCTGACCGGTTGATCGTCAAGGGCGCACGCGAACACAACCTTCGCAGCGTCGACCTCGACCTTCCCCGGGACAGCCTGATCGTCTTCACCGGACTGTCCGGGTCCGGCAAATCCTCGTTGGCCTTCGACACCATCTTCGCCGAGGGCCAGCGCCGCTACGTCGAGTCGTTGTCGGCCTATGCCCGGCAGTTCCTCGGCCAGATGGACAAGCCCGACGTCGACTTCATCGAGGGGCTGTCCCCGGCGGTGTCGATCGACCAGAAGTCCACCAACCGCAACCCGCGGTCCACTGTCGGCACCATCACCGAGGTGTACGACTATCTGCGCCTGCTCTACGCCCGCGCCGGCACCCCGCACTGCCCGGTCTGCGGCGGCCGCATCGCGCGGCAGACACCGCAGCAGATCGTCGATCAGGTGCTGGCCATGCCGGAGGGCACGAAATTCCAGGTGCTCGCCCCGGTGGTCCGCACCCGCAAGGGCGAGTTCGCCGACCTCTTCGACAAGCTGAACACCCAGGGCTACAGCCGCGTTCGGGTCGACGGCGTGGTGCATCCGCTGACCGAACCGCCCACGTTGAAGAAACAGGAGAAGCACGACATCGAGGTGGTGGTCGACCGGCTGACGGTCAAGGCCAGCGCCAAGCAACGTCTCACCGATTCGGTGGAGACCGCCCTGTCGCTCGCCGACGGAATCGTCGTGCTGGACTTCGTGGACCGCGACGAGCACGACCCGCACCGCGAGCAACGTTTCTCCGAGAAGCTCGCCTGCCCCAACGGTCACGCGCTGGCGATCGACGACCTTGAGCCGCGGTCGTTTTCGTTCAACTCGCCGTATGGCGCCTGCCCGGAGTGCAGCGGTCTGGGCATCCGCAAGGAAGTCGATCCCGACCTGGTGGTGCCCGACCCCGATCTTTCGCTTGGAGAAGGAGCCGTAGCCCCTTGGTCCATGGGTCACAACTCCGACTACTTCACCCGGATGATGGCCGGTCTCGGCGAGATAATGGGCTTCGACACCGAAACCCCGTGGCGCAAGCTTCCGGCCAAGGCGCGCAAGGCCATTCTTGAGGGCTGCGACGAGCAGGTGCACGTCAAATACCGCAACCGCTACGGCCGCACCCGCTCGTACTACGCCGACTTCGAAGGCGTCATGGCGTTTCTCCAGCGGCGCATGGAACAGACCGAGTCCGAGGTGATGAAGGAGCGCTACGACGGCTTCATGCGCGACGTGCCGTGTCCCGAGTGTGACGGCACCCGGCTCAAACCGGAGATCCTGGCGGTCACCCTGGCGGCGGGGGAGCACGGCGCCAAATCCATCGCCGAGGTGTGCGAGTTGTCCATCGCCGACTGCTCCCGGTTCCTCAATGACCTCACCCTGGGAACTCGTGAGCAGGCCATCGCCGGGCAGGTGCTCAGGGAGGTGCAGTCCCGCTTGGGGTTCCTGCTCGACGTCGGCCTGGACTACCTGAGCCTGGCCCGGGCCGCGGGCACGCTGTCGGGCGGGGAGGCCCAGCGCATCCGGTTGGCCACCCAGATCGGGTCGGGTCTGGTCGGTGTGCTCTACGTGCTCGACGAACCCTCCATCGGACTGCACCAACGGGATAACCGCCGCCTCATCGAAACCCTCACGCGGCTGCGGGATCTGGGCAACACATTGATCGTCGTCGAACACGACGAAGACACCATCGCCCATGCGGACTGGATCGTCGACATCGGCCCGGCGGCCGGCGAGCACGGCGGCCGCGTGGTGCACAGCGGGACGTACGCGGACTTGTTGAAGAATCCGGAATCGATCACCGGGGCATACCTGTCAGGAAGACAGAGCATCGAGGTGCCGGCCATCCGGCGTCCGGTGGACCGTAAGCGTCAACTCAGCGTCGTCGGCGCCCGGGAACACAATCTGCGCGGCATCGACGTCGCCTTCCCGCTCGGCGTGCTCACCTCGGTCACCGGGGTGTCCGGATCAGGCAAGTCCACCCTGGTCAATGACATCCTGGCGTCGGTACTGGCCAACAAGCTCAACGGCGCGCGCCTGGTGCCCGGCCGCCACACCCGGGTGAACGGCCTGGAGCACGTCGACAAACTGGTGCGGGTCGATCAGTCGCCGATCGGGCGCACGCCGCGGTCCAACCCGGCGACCTACACCGGCGTGTTCGACAAGATTCGCTCGCTGTTCGCCGCCACCACCGAGGCCAAGGTCCGCGGCTACCAGCCCGGCCGGTTCTCCTTCAACGTCAAGGGCGGCCGGTGCGAGGCGTGCTCGGGTGACGGCACCATCAAGATCGAGATGAACTTCCTGCCTGACGTCTACGTGCCCTGCGAAGTGTGCCAGGGCGCCCGCTACAACCGCGAGACCCTCGAGGTGCACTACAAGGGCAAGACCATCTCAGAAGTGCTCGACATGTCCATCGAGGACGCCGCGGAGTTCTTCGAGCCGATCAGCAGCATTCACCGCTACCTCAAGACCCTCGTCGACGTCGGCCTGGGCTATGTGCGCCTAGGCCAGCCCGCGCCCACACTCTCCGGCGGTGAGGCACAGCGGGTGAAGTTGGCCGCGGAGTTGCAGAAGCGCTCCACTGGGCGCACGGTCTACATCCTCGACGAGCCGACCACCGGGCTGCATTTCGAAGACATCCGCAAACTGCTTAAGGTCATCAACGGCCTTGTCGACAAGGGCAATTCGGTCATCGTCATCGAGCACAACCTCGACGTCATCAAGACCTCGGACTGGGTCATCGACATGGGGCCCGAAGGCGGTGGCGGAGGTGGGACCGTGGTGGCGCAGGGGTCGCCCGAGGACGTGGCCGCCAGCCCGGACAGCTACACCGGCAGCTTCCTGGCCGGACTCCTGGAGGCGCCGGCGCCCAAGCGCGCGCCCCGCAAGCGCAAAGTCAGCGCCTGATGGGCGAGGACACCGTCGTCTCCGATTCGCCGACGGCCCCCGGGTCGCAGCCCGGCTGTCCGATCAGCGGTGCCGGATACGACGCCACACCGCTGGGACCCGACTCGCTGACCTGGACGCTGTTCGGCGACTGGCGGGGTCTGCTGCAGGGTCCGTGGGCCGGTTCCATGCAGAACATGCACCCCCAACTGGGAGCGGCGGTCAAGGACCACTCGATCTTCTTCACCGAACGAATTCCCCGCCTGTTCCGGTCGCTGTACCCGATCGGCGGTGTCGTCTTCGACGGTGATCGGGCGCCGCAGACCGGCGCCGAGGTGCGCGACTACCACATCGGGATCAAGGGCGTCGACGAGCAGGGTCGTCGCTACAGCGCGCTCAACCCCGACGTCTTCTACTGGGCCCACGCCACTTTTTTCATGGGCACGATCCTGACCGCCCAACACTTCGGAGACGGCCTGACCGAGGAGCAGAAGCGGCAACTGTTCGACGAGCACGTCACGTGGTACCGCATGTACGGCATGAGCATGCGGCCGGTGCCGCAGACGTGGGAGGAATTCCGCGTCTACTGGGATCGCATGTGTCGGGAGGTGCTGGAGAACACCTGGGCGGCGCGTTCGGTGCTCGACCTGTCCACCATGCCGAAACACCCATCCCTGCAATGGGTTCCGGATTGGCTGTGGGCACAGCAACTCAAAGCGCTGGAGCCCTTCGTGGTCTGGCTGACCGTCGGCCTCTACGACCAGTCAGTTCGTGAGCTGATGGACTACTCCTGGTCGCAGACTGACGCGCGGCTGCACTGGCTGTTCGGTCGGGCGGTCAACACAGTGTTCAAGTTCATTCCCCGGCGCCGCAAGATGCATCCGCGCGCGCGCGGCGGCTGGGACCGCGCCGAAGGTCGTGCCCCCGCCGATGCGCCGCTGGTTCACACGCCGGCGCGCAACCTGCCGCCGGTGGAGGAGCGGGGCAAGAGCATTCACTATTCGCCGCCGGTGGGATAACCGCCCCGAGCGGTCTCAGTCGGGCTTATGCATTGACGCGCGGATCTCGTCGAGTTTGTCGGCGGTCGCCTTCTGCATCTCTTCGTAGCGCTGGGCAGCGGTCCGGCCTTCCGGCGTTTCCTCGGCCAATTCGGTTGCGCCCAAGGCGGTTCCGTACCGGGTCTCGATCTTTTCGCGCACCCCGTCCAGTGTCGGCACGCCCGAGAGGGTGTAGCCGGTGTCAGGCTGGGAAACGGTAACGGGCGGCGGTATCGAGCCGGCCGGCCCGGGAGCTGGGGCCGCGGGCGTCGATTCGCCGGAAGCCGCCGCGACGACAGCGTCGATCTGCTTCGTGGAACTCTCGCCGGTCTGGGTC
>JBAXUD010000116.1:0-8322 GCA_037129875.1 Mycobacteriaceae bacterium | reverse complement strand
TACCGGCGTTTGCTGAGTGTGCCGACCATAAGCCGTGTGATGTTCGTCATAACCACGCCTGGGGCGTGATCCGGGGCGGTTAGTAGCAGGGCTCCCCGGCGGGGGTGAAGTAGGCCACCCCTTCGGGGGTGTAGCACGGAATCTCGCCCGGATAGAACGGCACGTAGTAGTAGGGGTGAACCGCTGCGTCGACGACCGGATCCACTCCGACCGGGCCGACAACGCCGCCAACGCCCACCGGGCCGACAGGTCCGGCGACCGGGCCGAGGCCACCGACACCGACCGGACCCGCGGGACCCACGACGGGGCCGCCGGGGCCGCCGACGCCCCCGGGTCCGAAGGGGCCCCGGTCGTCAGCATGTGCGGCCGATGCCGTGATCAGCGATCCCACGGATAAGGCTGCCACCGCTAGTGCTGCCGCGAACTTCTGCACGTTGCGCTCCATTCAATGGGACCCGGGTAACCCTTGCCGTGAGACTACGCGGCTCACTGGGATTTCCCCGGTCAACGTCCGGGTATCCGTGAAAGCGGCCGGGTAGCGACGTGACAGACTTGACGGCGTGACTCGTCCCCGCCCGCGACCCGCCCCGGTGATGACCGGCGCGGTGGATCTCTCCGGTATCAAACAGCGCTCTCAGCAGGGCCCGGCCGACGGTGGCGCCCCGGGTGTGGAGATCACCGAGGCCAATCTCGAGGCCGAGGTCCTGCTCCGATCCGGTGAGATTCCGGTGGTGGTGCTGCTGTGGTCCCCGCGCAGCGAGATCTGCATCGACCTGGCCGACGCGCTGGGGGCCATGGCCGCCTCGGATAAGGGCACCTGGTCGCTGGCCACCATCAACGTCGATGCCGCGCCGCGGGTGGCCGCGATGTTCGGCGTCGAAGCGGTTCCGACCGTGGTGGCACTGGCCGGCGGGCAGCCCATCGCGAGTTTCGAAGGGCCCCAACCTCCCGCGCAGTTGCGCCGCTGGATCGACTCGCTACTCGCCGCAACCGCCGGAAAAATGTCCGGGGCCGGTGCGGATGGCCAGGCTGAGCAGAGCGTCGACCCGGCTCTGGCCGAGGCACGGGAGAAGCTGGACTCCGGGGACTTCGCCGGCGCGGCGGTGGCCTATCAGGCGATCCTGGACGCCGATCCCAACCACGCCGAGGCCAAGGGCGCGCTGCGGCAGATCACCTTCCTGGAGCGCGCCTCCGTCCAGCCACCCGATGCGGTGGCCGCCGCCGACGCGGCTCCCGACGATATCGACGCGGCGTTCGCCGCAGCCGATGTCCAGGTCCTCAACCATGACGCCGCCGCGGCATTCGCCCGGCTGACCGGCTTGGTGAAGCGGACCTCCGGCGACGAGCGAACCCGGGTTCGGACCCGTCTCATCGACCTGTTCGAGTTGTTCGACCCGGCCGATCCGGACGTCATCGCCGGGCGGCGCAACCTGGCCAACGCCCTGTACTAAGAGTCGGCGGGCTCCAGCCAGACCGCTGAGGTGGGCGGCAACACCAGCTGCGCCGACGCCGGGCGTCCGTGCCACGGCTCCTCGACGGCCTGCACCGCGCCGAGATTGCCGATGCCCGAACCGTTGTAGACCGTTGCGTCGCTGTTGAGTACCTCGCGCCAGGTTCCGGCCCGCGGCAGGCCCAGCCGGTAGCTGCTGTGCTCGCTGCCGGAGAAGTTGAACACGCACGCCATCACCGAACCGTCGGAGCCATAGCGCAGGAAGCTCAGCACGTTGTTCGCCGAGTCGTTGGCGTCGATCCAGGAGTAGCCCTGCGGCCGGGTGTCCTGGCTCCACAGTGCCGCGCGGCTGCGGTAGATGGAGTTGACGTCGGCCATGAAGCGCAAGATGCCCGACGAGAAGCTGTGCTCGTCGAGTTGCCACCAGTCCAGGCCGCGCTCCTCGGACCATTCGGCGCGCTGCCCGAAGTCCTGGCCCATGAACAACAGCTTCTTGCCGGGATGGGCCCACTGGTAGGCCAGCAGGGCGCGCAGGCCGGCGGCTTTGACGTGGTCGTTGCCGGGGATGCGTCCCCACAGCGTGCCCTTGCCGTGCACCACTTCGTCATGACTGATCGGGAGCACGTAGTTCTCGCTGTAGGCGTACAGCATGGAGAACGTCATCTCGTGGTGGTGGTAGCTGCGGTAGATCGGATCGCGGCTGATGTAGTCGAGGGTGTCGTGCATCCAGCCCATGTTCCACTTCATCGAAAAGCCCAGGCCGCCAAGGCTTGTCGGCCGGGTGACGCCCGGCCACGAGGTGGACTCCTCGGCGATGGTGACGACCCCCGGTGCGATCTTGTGCACGGTGGCGTTCATCTCCTGTAGGAACTGCACGGCCTCGAGGTTCTCCCTTCCGCCGTACGCATTCGGGGTCCAGCCGCCCGCCGGCCGGGAATAGTCCAGATAGAGCATTGACGCGACGGCGTCCACGCGCAGGCCGTCGATATGGTAGTCCTGAAGCCAATACAACGCGTTGGCCACCAGGAAATTGCGAACTTCGGGACGCCCGAAGTCGAAAACGTAGGTGCCCCAGTCCAATTGCTCGCCACGGCGCGGGTCGGAGTGCTCGTAGAGCGCGGTTCCGTCGAAGCGGCCGAGCGCCCAGCTGTCCTTCGGGAAGTGGGCCGGGACCCAATCCACGATCACGCCGATGCCGGCGTGGTGCAGGCGATCCACCAGATACCGGAAGTCGTCCGGCGTACCGAAGCGCGATGTGGGCGCGTAATAGGAAGTGACCTGGTAACCCCAGGATCCGCCGAACGGATGCTCAGCCACCGGCAACAGCTCCACATGGGTGAAGCCCTGAGCCAGAACGTAATCGGTGAGCTGTTCGGCTAGTTCGGCGTAGCTCAGACCGGGGCGCCAAGACCCCAGGTGGACCTCATAGGTGCTCATCGGCCCCAGCGCCGGGTTGCCCTCCGCGCGGCGGGTCATCCACTCGTCGTCGTCCCACCGGTAGTCCGACACGAACACCCGCGACGCGGTGTGCGGGGACACCTCGGTGGCGAAGGCCATCGGGTCGGCCCGGTCGGTGACGGCACCGTCGACGCCATGCACCCGGAACTTGTACAAGCCGTCGCCCGCGAAGCCCGGCCAGAACAATTCCCACACGCCGGAGGAGCCCAGCACCCGCATCGGGGCGTCATTGCCGTCCCAACCGTTGAATTCGCCGATCAGGCTGACGCCCTTGGCATTCGGGGCCCACACCGCGAACGACACGCCTTCGACCAGTCCATCGGCGGTGGTGAACGAACGGGGATGTGCGCCGAGGATTTCCCAGAGGCGCTCGTGGCGGCCCTCGGCGAATAGGTGCAGGTCCACCTCCCCGAGGGTCGGCAGGAACCGGTAGCCGTCGGCGGCGGTCAACACCACCGGGCTGCCGTCGGCCCCCGGATAGCTGATTTCGAGCCGATAGTCGACGAGGCCGGTGAACGGCAGTTCGACCGCGAACAGCCCGGCGTCGATGTGGCTCATGGGATAGCGCACGCCACCGACCAGAGCCGTCGCCTCGAGGGCGTGCGGCCGCAGGGTGCGGATGACGGTGTGGTCGACGTGCTCGTGCGCACCGAGGATGCTGTGCGGATTGTGATGCAAACCGGCGGCCAGGCGAGACAACTCGCCGGGCTCAGGTGCGAGGTGGGGATTGCCGATCTTGCGGGTCATCGTGAGCTCACCTCGGAGTTCACTCCCGGCGCAGCAGGACGGCCCGCTGCTCCGGGGGGATGACCGGCATGTTCAGGATGTGCGCGACTGTCCTGGCCGGCTCGAGGCGGACGTAATTGGAGTGTCCCCATTGGTATTCCTCCCCGGTGACCTCATCGCGAACCCAGAACCGGTCGTAGTCGTGCATGGCCAACGCCCCCATGTCCAGCCATACCGTGCCCTCCTCGGTGGCAAAGGGATTGAGCGTGACGACGGTGAGCACGGTGTCGCCGGTCACCGGATCGAACTTGCTGTAAGCCAGCAGGGCATCGTTGTCTATCGAGTGGAAGGCGATGGTGCGCAGCTGGCACAACGCCGGATGCACGCGGCGAATCTCGTTGAGCCGGGTCAGGAACGGCTCCAGCGAACGCCCCTGCTTGCGGGCCGCGGCGAAGTCGCGCGGCCGCAGTTCGTACTTCTCGGAGTCCAGGTACTCCTCGCTGCCCGGGCGCACGGGCGCGCCCTCGAACAGTTCATAGCCGGAGTACACCCCCCACGAGGTGCCCAAGGTGGCGGCCAGGGCCGCGCGGATGGCGAACATGCCGGGGCCGCCGTGCTGCAGACTTTCGTGCAGGATGTCGGGGGTGTTGACGAAGAGGTTCGGCCGGGCGTAGTCGGCGTGCTCGGCGATCTGCCGGCCGAACTCCTCCAACTCCCACTTGGCCGTGCGCCAGGTGAAATACGAATACGACTGGGTGAAGCCGAGTTTGGCCAGCCCGTACAGGCGGGCCGGACGGGTGAATGCCTCGGACAGGAACAGGACGTCGGGGTCGGTGGCCTTCACCTCGCCGATCAGGCGCGTCCAGAACGCCGGTGGCTTCGTGTGCGGGTTGTCCACCCGGAAGATGTTGACCCCGTGGGCAATCCAGTGCCGGACCACCCGCAGCACCTCCTCGTAGAGGCCCTCCGGGTCGTTGTCGAAGTTCAGCGGATAGATGTCCTGGTACTTCTTCGGCGGATTCTCCGCGTAGGCGATGGTCCCGTCGGGAAGTTCGGTGAACCAGCGTCGGTGCTCGGTGGCCCATGGGTGATCCGGGGCGCACTGCAGCGCCAGATCGAGGGCAACCTCCAGACCGTTGTCCCGCGCGGCCGCCACGAACGCGTCGAAATCCTCGAGGGTGCCCAGATCGGGGTGCACCGCGTCGTGGCCGCCGGCTGCGCTGCCGATCGCCCACGGTGAGCCGACGTCTCCCGGCTCGGCGGTGACCGAGTTGTTGCGGCCCTTGCGGTGCACCGTGCCGATCGGGTGGATCGGCGGCAGATAGACGACGTTGAACCCCATCTCGGCGACCCGGGGCAACGCGGCCGCGGCAGTGGCGAACGTCCCGTGCACGGGGTTGCCGTCGGCGTCCCAGCCGCCGGTCGAGCGGGGGAACAACTCGTACCAGGCGCTGCAGCGGGCCAGCGGCCGGTCGACCCAGATGCCGTACTGGTGGCCGCGGGTGATCAGGTTGCGCAGCGGAAACCGGTCGAGCAGTCCGGTCACCTGGTGGGACAGCGCGAGCGCGGCTCGGGTCACCGGGTCACCGGCTGCGCGCAGCGCCTCGGCGGCGCCCAGCAGCGGACCGCGGTCGCCGCGCGGCACCCCGGTGGCGGCCCGCTCCAGCAGCGCGGCACCCACCACGAGGTCGTTGTCCAGGTCCTGCTCGCCTTGGCCGGCATCGAGCTTGGCGATGACCCCGTGGCGCCAGGTGGTGATCGGATCGCCCCAGCCGTCGACCCGGAAGGTCCACAGTCCGACCCGGTCGGGGACGAACTGGCCGTGGAAGACGTCCGGTGTGCGGCCCGGCGACATGCGGTGCTGGGCCGGCTTGACCTTCGGTGACTCTTCGGCGGAGAGGTCGCCGGCTGCCGTCTTGACCCGGGCCGCCACCGGGTGGCCGACCTGGGGGTAGGCGGGGCCGAGGTAGCGCACCACCAGGGTGGCCGCGACCGCCTCGTGGCCCTCGCGCCAGACCGTCGCCCGCACCGGCACGACTTCGCCGACAACCGCTTTGGCCGGGTAGATGCCCGCGGACACCACCGGTGCGACGTCGTCGATCTCGATACGACCCGGCACCCGACCACCCCATTTCCGTTCCGGTCCGTGGCCCACTCGAGCGCACCGGGCCCCGTAGTACCCGACCCCCGAGTAACCGCATCACCGTCGGTTCACACCGTAGTGGCCAACCGCACACCGCGAGGGGAGAAGGGGACGACGGCGCACCGAAACCTCAGTAGTGTCATGACGCGTGAAAGCCCTTCGCAGGTTTACCGTTCGCGCTCATCTCCCGGACCGGATCGCCGCGCTGGCGCAGCTGTCTACGAACCTGCGGTGGTCATGGGACACGGCCACGCAGGACTTGTTCGCCGGCATCGACCCCGAGCAGTGGGCCACCGCCGGCCGCGACCCGGTGGCACTGCTGGGCGAGGTGAGCCCGTCCCGCCTCGACGAGCTGGCCGCCGACCACGAATTCCTGGAGCGGCTCGACCGGTTGTCGGCGGATCTGAACGACTACCTGACCAAGCCGCTGTGGTACCAGGAACTGCAGGGGCGGGGGGAAGCGGAGCTGCCGACCGGCATCGGGTACTTCTCGATGGAGTTCGGCGTGGCCGAGGTGCTGCCCATCTACTCCGGCGGTCTGGGCATCCTGGCCGGGGACCACCTCAAGGCCGCCTCCGATCTGGGACTGCCGCTGATCGGCGTGGGCCTGAACTACCGGTCCGGCTATTTCCGTCAGTCCCTGAGCGCCGACGGCTGGCAGCATGAGAACTATCCGGCGCTGGATCCGCAGGGCCTGCCGCTGCGGTTGCTGACCCGGCCCCACGACGGTTCGCCGGTGCTGGTGGAACTGCCCATGCCGGAGTCGCGGGTGCTGCGTGCCCGGGTCTGGGTCGCCCAGGTGGGGCGAATCCCGTTGCTGCTCTTGGACTCCGACATTCCGGAGAACGACCACGACATGCGCAATGTCACCGACCGGCTCTACGGCGGTGACCAGGACCACCGGATCAAACAGGAGTTGCTGGCCGGCGTCGGCGGGGTCCGCGCGATCCGCGCCTATACCGCGATCGAGGGCCGGCCCAACCCGGACGTGTTCCACATGAACGAGGGCCACGCCGGATTCCTGGGCCTGGAACGCATTCGGGAGTTCATCGAGGCCGACCATCTCGATTTCGACACCGCGCTGGCCATCGTCCGGTCCAGCACGCTGTTCACCACCCACACCCCGGTGCCCGCCGGTATCGACCGGTTCCCGGTGGACATGGTGGGGCGCTATTTCGGCGGCGACACCGGTCTGCTGCCCGGGGTCGGGGTGGAACGGGTGCTGTGTTTCGGGGCCGAGGCCGATCCGGCGAAATTCAACATGGCCCACATGGGCCTGCGACTGGCGCAGCGTTCCAACGGGGTGTCGCAACTGCACGGGCGCGTCAGCCGGGCGATGTTCGACGATCTGTGGCCGGGATTCGACGCGGCGGAGGTGCCGATCGGGTCGATCACCAACGGTGTGCACGGACCCACCTGGGCGGCACCGGAGTGGATCGATCTTGAGCGAAGAATGGATGCGCTGCGGGAGCCGACGATATGGCAGGAGCTGGCGCACGTGGACACCGGCCACATCTGGTGGATTCGCAGCCAGCTGCGCGCGAAGCTGGTGGACGACGTGCGTCGCCGGTTGCGCAAGTCGTGGCTGGAGCGCGGTGCCATTGAGGCCGAATTAGGCTGGATTGCAAAGGCTTTCGATCCCGGCGTGTTGACGGTGGGGTTCGCCCGCCGGGTCCCGACGTACAAGCGGTTGACGCTGATGCTGCGCGACCCGGAGCGGCTGGAGGCCCTGCTCCTCGACGAGAGCAGGCCCATCCAGCTGATCGTGGCGGGCAAGTCGCACCCCGCCGACGACGCCGGCAAGGCTCTGATCCAGCAGATCGTCCGCTTCGCCGACCGGCCGGAGGTTCGCCACCGCATCGCCTTCCTGCCCGACTACGACATCTCGATGGCGCGGCTGCTGTACTGGGGCTGCGACGTATGGCTGAACAACCCGCTGCGGCCCCTGGAAGCGTGCGGGACCTCCGGCATGAAGAGTGCGCTCAACGGCGGACTCAACCTGTCCATCCGGGACGGCTGGTGGGACGAATGGTTCGACGGGGAGAACGGGTGGGAGATTCCGAGCGCGGAGGTCCTCAGCGAGGAACGTCGCGACGACCTGGAGTCGGCCGCACTCTACGACCTGCTGCAGAACTCGGTGGCTCCGAAGTTCTACGACCGCGACGACAACGGCGTTCCCGGCCGCTGGGTGGAGATGGTGCGGCACACCCTGCAGTCGCTGGGACCGAAGGTGCTGGCGTCCCGGATGGTGCGCGACTACACCGAGCAGTACTACGCACCGGCCGCGGCGTCGCTGCGCCAGACCGTCGCGGCCATCGACGGGCTGCCATTCGGACAGGCCCGCGAACTGGCGGCCTACCGGCAGCGGGCGGCAGAGGCCTGGCCGCACGTGGCGATCACCGACGTCGACAGCACCGGGTTGCCGGATACGCCACTGCTCGGCTCGAAGCTGACCCTGACGGCCAGCGTCGCGCTGGCGGGGCTGGGCTCCGACGAGGTGGTGGTGCAGGGCGTGCTGGGACGGGTGGACGCCGGCGACACACTG
>JBAXUD010000115.1:0-8517 GCA_037129875.1 Mycobacteriaceae bacterium | reverse complement strand
ATACTGAGCACACGGAGATGATCCGCCCGTTCCGGATCGCGGTTCCCGACGAGGATCTCGAGGACCTGCGCGAACGGCTGAGCCGCACCCGCTGGCCGGAACGCGAATGCGTCGATGACTGGTCGCAGGGCATCCCACTGGACTACACCCGGGAACTCGCGGACTACTGGGCCGGCGGGTACGACTGGCGGGCCCGCGAGGCCCGGCTGAACGCCTTCGATCAGTTCGTCACCGAGATCGACGGACTCGACATCCACTTCATCCACCAGCGCAGCCCCAACCCCGACGCACTGCCGCTGGTGATGACCCACGGCTGGCCCGGGTCGATCGTCGAGTTCAGCAAGGTCATCGAACCTCTCACCGCGGACTTTCACGTGGTGTGCCCGGCTTTGCCCGGCTACGGGTTCTCCGGCAAACCGCGGGAGAACGGCTGGACGATCGAGCGCATCGCGCTGGCCTGGGACACTTTGATGAAGCGCCTGGGCTATGACCGCTACGGCGCCCAGGGTGGCGACTGGGGCGCGGCGGTCACGACACAGATCGGTCGTAATGGTCTGGGCTGCTTCGGCATTCACATCAATATGCCGATCGCGGTGCCGCCGGGTCCGATTGACAATCCGACGCCGGCTGAGGCGGCTGCCTTGGCGGCGTTCGCCCACTACGAAAAGTGGGATGCCGGCTACTCCAAGCAGCAGTCCACCCGCCCGCAGACGTTGGGCTACGGGCTGGCCGACTCGCCGGTCGGTCAACTGGCCTGGATCGTGGAGAAGTTCTGGGCGTGGACCGACTGCGACGGGCATCCCGAGAACGCCTTGAGCAAGGACGAGATGCTCGACGACGTGATGTTGTACTGGCTCACCAACTCCGCTGCGTCATCGGCACGGTTGTACTGGGAGAGCTTCGGGAAACTCACCCGGGGAAAGGTTGAGCTGCCCACCGGGGTGGCCGCCTTCCCGAAGGAGATCCTGAAAGCCCCGCGGAACTGGTGCGAGGCCCGCTACACCATCACGCACTGGACCGATATGCCGCGCGGCGGGCACTTCGCGGCCTACGAGCAGCCCGATTTGCTAGTCGGGGACGTCCGGGCTTTCTTCGCCGGCCTCGCGGTCTAGCATTTTCTTTCGTGCGTCGCCGCGCAGTACTGCTGGCCGCCACGGCGGTGGTGCTTTCCGGCTGCGCGCATACGGTCTCCGGTGTCGCGGCGTTCAGTCCCGCGCAGGCCGTCCGCGGCCTGCAGCCCGTTGATGCCGACCGGATCCTGCTCGATGCGGCCGATGTCAGCGACATCGTCGGGACAAAACTTCAGCTCGACGCCGACCGTTCCCGACCCATCGCCGGCGCCTCGGCGGCACCGGCGTGCTCGGCGCTTGATGCGGTGGGCATGGCCGCCTTCGTCGGCGACTCCTGGTCGCGGTTCCATGTGCTGCTCTTCACCGACGGCGACCGGCATGAACAGGTGGTGGCCGAGGCCGTCGCCGTCTACCCCGATCCCGGCGCCGCGGCATCGGTCTTCTCCGCCGCGACCGGTGCGGCCAGGGCCTGCGACGGTCAGCGCGCGCTGGGCACCGGTGGCGATGCCGCCTGGAGCTTCACCGTCGCCGACATCGTCGCCGACGCGGTGCGCTGGCGCAAACAGCAGATCGGTATCCCCTTGACCTGGGTGTGTCAGGGCGAAGCGCGCCTGCGTAATAACGCTGTGCTGCAGGCAATGGCGTGTCGTGGCGACGAGTCCGGCCGCGACACCGTCACCCGGCTGGCCGACCGCATGTCGGCCAGTGTGTGGGAGCTTTCCGACCGCTGAAAAGACGTCGACCGGATCTCCGGCCGATCCCCGGGTCGTTTGTCGGGAGCCCGGCAACGAGAAGTGACGGGTCAGTAGCTGCGGATCAGCGAGATCAGTTGTTCCTTGTTGAGGCCGGAATAGCTCGAGATGCCGAGTTGCTTGGCCCGCTTCTTCAACTCCGCCACGGTCCACCCCTCATAGGCGCACGACCGGCTGGGCCGGAAGTAACGGGTGTCGTCGTTGCGCATTCCGGCGGTCGGCATCGCTATTCCCTTCGGTTTCGGCCCACTTCGGCTTCGGTCACCCTTTCACCCACCGGAGTACCCGGGCCGCCGGTGGGGCCAAACCTCCCCGGCGCAATCCGCGACCGGGGCCGCCCGCTACGGTGCGCCGCAGTCGCAAAATGACCAGCGCGATGTTTAACGGGCCCGGTCTGGTGGGTATATCAGCGCCGTGACAACCCGTACCTGGTCATGTCCATCGTCGGGGTGTACCCATAAGAGTCGGTCGCGACACCATGGATAGCGGAACCCTCGGCTGGAGACCCGTCGGGGCCATATTGCCGGGAGGCCAGATGACGGACGGCGGAAGCCGCCGCGGCGGGGACGAGCGCAGCCCGGCTGCAGTCGAGCTCAGGGTCGCGGCGCACTTGGAGAACCTGGCGGTGCTGCGCACCGTGATCGGTGCCGTCGGGACCTTCTCCGACCTCGATTTCGACACCGTGGCCGACCTGCGGCTCGCTGTCGATGAAGCCTGTACCCGGCTCATCCGCTCGGCCGCCCCGGATGCGACGCTGATGGTCATCGTCGATCCGCGCGAGGACGTCGTGGTGGTCGAGGCGTCGACGACGTGCGACACCTACGATGTGGTGGCCGAGGGCAGCTTCAGCTGGCATGTGCTCAGCTCGCTGACCGACGACCTGCAGACCTTCCATAACGGTCATGAAGACCCCAGCCCCGACGGCCGCGTGTTCGGCATCGCCCTGACCACGAGGCGGGCGGGCGCTGCGCGGTGACGTTTCGAGCGGCCCGTCAACGCCCGGGGGGGCCTCCACCATCACGGCCGAACTCCGAGTACGCCGACGTTCCCGACATGTTCCGGGAACTGGCGAAGCTGGAGCCGGACTCGCCGCAGTTCCGGCGCCACCGCGACCGCATCGTGGAGCGTTGCCTGCCCCTGGCAGACCACATCGCCCGCCGGTTCGACGGCCGCGGCGAGGCTCGCGACGACTTGGTTCAGGTGGCCCGGGTGGGTCTGGTCAACGCCGTCATCCGCTATGACGTCGACACCGGATCGGACTTCGTCTCGTTCGCCGTTCCCACGATCATGGGGGAGGTGCGCCGGCACTTCCGGGACAACAGCTGGTCGGTGAAGGTCCCCCGCCGGCTCAAGGAGCTGCACCTGCGGCTCGGTGCCGCAACCTCCGAGCTCTCCCAGCGGCTGGGCCGGGCGCCGACCGCCTCGGAGTTGGCCGCCGAACTCGGCACGGACCGCGAGGAAGTGGTCGAGGGTCTGGTGGCCGGCAGCTCCTACAACACCTTGTCGATCGACAGCGGCGGCAGCGGTGACGAGGACGCACCCGCGATCGTCGACGCCCTCGGCGACATCGACCTCAGCCTCGACCAGATCGAGAACCGGGAAGCGTTGCGGCCGTTGCTCGCCGCCCTTCCCGAGCGGGAGCGGACCGTGCTGCTGTTGCGGTTCTTCGAGTCACTGACGCAGACCCAGATCGCCGAGCGGGTCGGCATCTCGCAGATGCACGTCTCCCGGCTGCTGGCCAAATCCCTGGCCCGGCTCCGCGACCAATTGCAGTAGGCCGAGCGTTGCGGCGAACCGCCGCACCGAATCGCAGGCCGCTGTAGCCGCGTCGACGTGGCCCGGGCGAGCGCGCGACGCCAGGGTGGCGCGCCGCGGGTCAAGAGTCACCTCGGCGAGCACTTCGCCGGTCGTCGGCTCGCACACTGCCCACGAGTAGCCGGTGTCGGCGGCCCACTCGTCGGCGCGCAGCGCACGCAAATACCACGCGCCGGTGTTGATTTCGATCGGTTCCACGACCCGTCAGTCTCCAGCCCGCTCGATGTCCGATAGAGCTACTTCCCGCGCCGGTCTGTGAGGTCCCGGAGCATCGGGCCGTAGCTCGGGTGTGCCAATGCGAACGCGAGCTGCGCGACCAGGTAGTCGGCGGGGTTGCCGGTGTCGTACCAGCTGCCCTGAATCACCTGGCCGTAGACGGCCCGGCTCTTCGCGTAGGCGTTGATGGCGTCGGTCAGATAAATCTCGCCGGTCCGGTGCTCGTACCAACGTTTGGTCTGCTCCCGCAACTCGTCGATCACGCCCGGGGTCAGCACATATCCGCCGATGGCGGCGTATGCCGAGGGAGCATTCTCCGGCTCCGGCTTCTCGATGAGCCCGGTGATCCTCAGCAGTCCATCGTCGAGGTCCTCCTTGACGACCGGTACACCGTAGCGACGCGTCTGCTCGGGCGGCATGGGCATCAGGGCGAGCACGGGGCTCGACGTCTGTTCATAGGCCCGGATCAGTTGTTGCGCCCGAGGTACTTCGGCCACGAACACGTCGTCGGGCCACAAGACCAGCACCGGCTCGTCACCAAGAGAACGTGCTGCATTCAACACCGGTGTTCCGTTGCCGTACGGGCCGTGCTGGTCCAGGTAGGTGATGTGCCCGTGGTGCGAGAGCTCGCCGACCTCTTGCACGGCATCGGCGTAAGCATCTTTGCCGTCGGCGCGCAGCTGCTCGACCAGGCTCGTATTGGGCCGAAAGTGCTCCTGGATCAACGACTTTCCACCCGAGACCACAATCGTGATATCGGTGATCCCAGAGTTGACCAACTCTCGCACGGTGTGCTCGATCACCGGCTTGTCGCCCACCGGAAGCATCTCTTTGGGAATGGCCTTGGTCAGCGGTAACAGACGAGAGCCGATGCCGGCGGCGGGGATGACGGCCTTGCGGATCGCGCTAGACATGGTCGAGCCTCTCGTGCCGGTTGAGTACGGGTTACTACTTGATCTCGGCGAGGACCGTACCCTGCGTGATCGCCGCACCGGCCTCCACCGCGAGGCCGGTGATAACGCCGTCCTTGTGGGCGGTGACCGGGTTCTCCATCTTCATGGCCTCGAGCACCACGACCAGATCGCCGACGGTGACGGTCTGACCCTCCTCGACGGCGACCTTCACCACAGTGCCCTGCATCGGTGCGGTGACCGCATCACCGGAAGCCGCCGCACCTGCCTGTGCTCCACGCTTGCGTGGCTTCGGCTTCTTGCGGACGACGCCCGTTTCGCCGGCGCCGTTGCCCAGGGCCAGGTCGCCGGGCAGCGAGACCTCCAGGCGGCGGCCGGCCACCTCGACGACGACGGTCTGGCGCGGTTGGGCCTCTTCCCCGTCGACCGCGCCGCCGCCGGTGAACGGTTCGACGGTGTTGTCCCACTCGGTTTCGATCCAACGGGTGTGGACGGTGAAGCCGTTCTCGTCGCCGATGAACGCCGGGTCGCTGACCACCGCGCGGTGGAACGGGATGACGGTGGCCAGTCCCTCGATGTGGAACTCGTCGAGCGCACGGCGGGCGCGCTGCAACGCCTCGGTGCGGTTCGCCCCCGTGACGATGAGCTTGGCCAGCATCGAGTCGAACTGTCCGCCGATCACCGAGCCGCTCTGGACCCCGGAATCCAGCCGAATCCCGGGACCGGTCGGCGGATCGAACCGGTTGACCGGTCCGGGTGCGGGCAGGAAGCCGCGGCCGGCGTCTTCGCCGTTGATCCGGAACTCGATCGAATGTCCGCGCGGCGCTGGATCTTCGGCGAGATCGAGCTTCTCGCCGTTGGCGATCCGGAACTGCTCGCGCACCAGATCGATACCGGAGGTCTCCTCGGTGACCGGGTGTTCCACCTGAAGACGGGTGTTGACCTCGAGGAAGGAGATCAGGTCGTCCTGACCGACGAGGTACTCCACCGTGCCGGCGCCGTAATAGCCGGCTTCCTTGCAGATCCGCTTCGCCGACTCATGGATCTCGGCGCGCTGGGCGTCGGTGAGGAAAGGAGCAGGTGCTTCTTCGACCAGCTTCTGGAAGCGGCGCTGCAGCGAGCAGTCGCGGGTGCCGGCGACGACGACATTGCCGTGCTGGTCGGCGATCACCTGCGCCTCGACGTGGCGGGGCTTGTCCAGATAACGCTCGACGAAGCACTCGCCTCGTCCGAACGCGGCAACGGCCTCCCGGGTGGCCGACTCGAACATCTCGGGGATCTCCTCGAGGGTGCGAGCGACCTTCATGCCGCGGCCGCCGCCGCCGAAGGCAGCCTTGATGGCCACCGGGACGCCGTACTCGCGGGCGAACGCCACCACTTCGTCGGCATTCTTCACCGGATCGGGTGTGCCCGGCACCAGCGGTGCCTTGGCGCGCGCGGCGATGTGGCGGGCGGTCACCTTGTCGCCGAGGTCCCGGATGGACTGCGGGCTGGGGCCGATCCAGATCAACCCGGCGTCGATGACGGCTTGCGCGAAATCGGCGTTCTCCGAGAGGAATCCGTAACCGGGATGGATGGCGTTCGCGCCCGACTTCGCGGCGGCGTCGAGGATCTTGCCGAAGTCCAGGTATGACTCCGCGGACGTCTGCCCACCGAGGGCGAAGGCCTCGTCGGCCAGGCTGACGTGCGGCGCGTCCGCGTCGGGCTCGGCGTACACCGCCACGCTGGCCAGACCGGCGTCCCTGGCCGCCCGGATCACCCGGACCGCGATCTCACCGCGGTTGGCGACGAGGACCTTGGTAATGGTGGGCACTGCGCCTCCTGGTGGGACTCTAAGAACGGCTTGTGAGTTCGCAGGGGAGTCTAGAGCGTCACCGCGGCGGCGTATCGGCCAGACCACCCGTTTTGTGAACTCGCATCGGCCGGGATCAATCGGGCGCCGCAGATCTACCGATACCCAATTGCCGCGTTCTGTTGAGCCGGACGTGACCCCGGCTCCGCACAATCATCGATATCGACATAGACATCGCCATCACGGTTCTCAGGCTCGTGGCCGCGGTTTTCACTGCGGTCGCTTTGTTGGTATGGGCCCGCCTCGGCCCCGCGCCGCTGGCGGCGGGGTTCTTCACGGTGTTGGCGGGACTAGCGCTGCAGGCCAATGCGGCATGGGCGCACTCGTTGGACACCTCTGTCCAGGCGTGGGTCAGCGCTCACCGGTCACCCGTAGCGAAAGCCGATGCGTCGGCAGTGTTCGGCGCTCTCGGTGAACCCCGCTACGTCGCGGTATTCGCCGTCGCCTGCGGCATTCTGATCGCCGTGGAGGCGCGTTCGGCCATCCGTTCCGTCGTCTTGGTCGGGGCTGTCGGTGTCGGTGTGGTGATCGAGCAGACGCTGAAGACGATGGTGGGTCACGGGTTCCCGTCCGGGCATGTCATGGGCACCGCGACCCTGTTCGGCCTGATCGCGGTATGCCTGGCCACCGGTCGCCGGCTGGCCGTAAGGGCAACGCTGGCCGTTCCCGTGCTGGCCGGCGTGGTGTTCATGGCCTTCCTGGCCGTGTACTGCGGCGCGCATACCATCTCCGCCGTCATCGGCGGCACCGTTCTCGGCGCGGCGTTGGTCGCGCTGGGCACCGCCGTGGTGTTCGCTGTCGCGGCACGACCGCCGCCAGTGAGACGGCCGCGCACTACGGGGACTGCGGTCAGGCCGCGTGCAGTCGCCGCTTGATCCGGGTCAGCATCGCCGACATACCCCGAATGCGAAGCGGACTGATGAGCTTCGCCAGTCCGAGCTGGGCGTAGAAATCCTCCGGAACCGCGAGGATCGCGGCGACGGACTGGCCGTCGAGGCCTGCAGCCAGGATCGAGGCGAACCCCCGTGTGGTCGGCGCCTCGGCGGGCGCGCTGAAGTACAGCCGCACATGGTCTGAATCTGCGGCGTCGACATGCAGGAACAGCGGCGACTGGCATTCCGGCACCGGCTCCATCCCCGATTCCTCGAGGTCGGCGGGCAGCGGCGGCAACTCGTCGGCGAACTCCAGCAGCAGTCTGAGCTTGTCCTGACCGTCGACTTCGGCGAACTCCGCGACGACCTCGGCCAGTGGGCCCGGCATGCTCATGTGAGGGTCTGCACCGATCCGGGTTGGTCACCGTCGACGACGGGCACCCGCACGGTGTTGCCCCACTCGGTCCAAGACCCGTCGTAGTTGCGCACCCCGGGGATGCCGAGCAGGTGGGTGAGCACGAACCAGGTGTGGCTGGACCGCTCCCCGATGCGGCAGTAGGCGATGGTGTTGCGGTCGGGGGAGACGAAGGAGTAGATCTCGTCGAGTTCGTCGCGACTGCGGAACCGGCCCGTGTCGTCGGCCGCCTTGGCCCAGGGGACCGACACCGCGGTCGGGATGTGGCCGCCCCGAAGGGCGCCCTCCTCGGGGTATTCCGGCATGTGGGTGCGTTCGCCGGTGTACTCCTGCGGCGAGCGGACATCGATCAATGTGGACGTGCCCGCGGGGGAGCCCAACGCGGCGAGCACGTCGTCCCGGTAAGCCCGGATCGGCCCGTCGTTGCGCGCGACCACGGGATATCCCGTCGTCGTGCGTTCGGGAACCTCGAGGGTGGTGTGGCGGCCCTCGGCCAGCCAGGCGTCGCGTCCACCGTTGAGCAGTCGGACGTCCGGGTGCCCGAAAAGGGTGAACACCCACAGCGCGTAGGCCGCCCACCAGTTGCTCTTGTCGCCGTAGATCACCACGGTGTC
>JBAXUD010000114.1:0-8541 GCA_037129875.1 Mycobacteriaceae bacterium | reverse complement strand
GCCAGCACCACCGACGCGAAAGCCTCATGGATCTCGTAGAAGTCAAAGTCCTGCAGCCTCAAGCCGTTTCGGGCCAGCAACCGTGGCACTGCGTAGGTCGGGGCCATGAGCAGTCCGTCGTCGCCGTTGACGTAGTCGACCGCTGCCGTCTCGGAGTCGAGGAAGTAGGCCAGCGGACTGATCCCATGCGCTTCGGCCCACTGCTCGCTGGACAGCAGAGCCACCGAGGCGCCGTCGGTCAACGGGGTCGAGTTGCCGGCCGTCATGGTGGCGTCGCCGCCTTTGACGCCGAACACCGGCCGCAGGGTCGCCAGTTTCGCCGCACTGGATTCGGGCCGGAGATTGTTGTCCCGGTAGAGACCCAGGAACGGCATCACCAGGTCGTCGAAGAAGCCGCGGTCATAGGCCGCGGCCATGTTCCGGTGGCTGGCGGCCGCCAACTCGTCCTGGTCGACGCGCTTGACGCACATCTTCTTGGCGGTGATCGCGGCGTGTTCGCCCATCGACAGGCCCGTCCGGGGCTCGCCGTTGGTCGGGATCTCCACACCGATCGCCGCCGGCAACCGGCCGAGAAGTTTCAGCCTCTCGACGGCGGACTTCGACCGGCGCAAGCCCAGCAGCGACCGCCGCAGGTTGTCGCCCAGGCCGATCGGAGCATCGGAGGTGGTGTCCACCCCGCCTGCGGCGGCCACTTCGTAGCGTCCGGCAGCGATGCCGTCGGCGGCGGCGATGGCGGCCTGCAGGCCCGTTCCGCACGCCTGCTGGATATCGAAAGCAGGGGTGTACGCCGAAAGGGCCGTGCCGAGAACGCATTCCCGCATCAGGTTGAAGTCACGGCTGTGCTTGAGCACCGCACCGCCGATCACCGCGTCCAGTTGCTCGCCGCCGAGGTCGAAACGCTCCACCAGACCGGTCAGGGCAGCGGTGAACATGTCCTGGTTCGACGCGTCGGCATACGCGGTGTCCGAACGCGCGAACGGTATGCGGTTGCCCCCGAGGACGGCCACCCTGCGTCTGTTCTCGGCCACGTCAACCTCCGCTGTTTCCGGCCTATGGGATGGGTAATCATGGCCCATACTACGCACGGTTCTTACTCTGGAGTAAGTTCGTATCGATACGGCTTCCGATGCGATTCCCGCCACCGGGATATCGCAAACGCGAAAGGCATTCGGTGTGGCTTCCGACCTTCTCTCCCAGGTGATCAGCTCCGCTCCAGGGTCGTTTCTCGCCAAGCAGTTCGGCCTGCCGGCGCCCGAGACTCTCCGGCGTTACCGGCCCGGTGATCCGCCGCTGTCCGGGGCGCTGCTGATCGGGGGTGACGGCCGGCTGGCCGAGCCCGTGCGCACGACGTTGTCCGAGGACTACGAGGTCGTCGGAAACAACCTCGGCGGGCGGTGGGCCGACACGTTCGGCGGCCTGGTGTTCGATGCCACGGGCATCACCGAACCCGGCGGACTGCGCGGCCTCTACGAATTCTTCACCCCACTGTTGCGCAACCTCGGACCGTCAGGCCGGGTTGTCGTTTTGGGTAGCACTCCCGATGAGGTGACCGACACCGACGAGCGCATCTGCCAACGGGCGCTGGAGGGGTTCACCCGCTCGCTCGGCAAGGAACTGCGCCGGGGCGCCACGGCGGCCCTGGTCTACGTCTCCCCCGCCGCCAAACCGGCTGCCACCGGCTGTGAGTCGACGCTGAGATTCATCCTCTCGGCCAAATCCGCTTATGTCGACGGGCAGGTGTTCCATGTCGGGGCGGCCGACTCCGGCCGGCCCGCGAATCCGGCCAAGCCGCTGGCCGGCAAGGTGGGAATTGTCACCGGTGCGGCGCGCGGTATCGGCGCGACGATCGCCGAGGTGTTCGCTCGCGACGGCGCCCGGGTGGTGGCGATCGACATTGCGGATTCCGCGCAGGCGCTCGAGCAGATCGCCACACGGCTCGGCGGAACCGCGCTGGCGCTGGACGTCACGGCGGCCGACGCCGTCGACCGCATCACCGCGCACCTGAAGGAGCATCACTGTGGCCGGGCCGACATCCTGGTGAACAATGCCGGTATCACCCGCGACAAGCTCCTGGCGAATATGGACGACGCACGCTGGGACGCGGTGATCGCGGTGAATCTGGTTGCGCCGCTTCGGCTCACCGAGGGCCTGGTGGCCAACGGCAGCATCGGCGAGGGGGGCCGGGTGATCGGCCTGTCGTCGATGGCGGGGATCGCGGGCAATCGCGGGCAGACCAACTATGCGACCACCAAGGCGGGAATGATCGGAATCACCGAGGCGCTGGCACCGTCGCTGGCACGCAACGGCATCACCATCAACGCGGTGGCGCCCGGGTTCATCGAGACCGAGATGACCGCCGCGATCCCGTTGGCCACCCGCGAGGTGGGCCGGCGGCTCAACTCGCTGTACCAGGGCGGCGAGCCGGTGGACGTGGCCGAGACCATCTCCTTCTTCGCCAGCCCCGCCTCGAATGCCGTCACCGGCAACGTGATCCGGGTGTGCGGCCAAGCGATGCTGGGGGCGTGATGTCCGGTGTACCGAACGGTCTGCTCACCATGGCCCGGGCCGCCGCCGGGGCGCTGCCATTCGTTCCCCGCGGCGACCGGCTTCCCGAACGCACACTCGTTGTCGAGGACATGGCGATCGACGCGAGCAACGTGGCGGCGTACGCGGCGGTCACCGGACTGCGCTACCGCGACACAGTTCCCCTGACCTATCCGTTCGCTCTGACCTTCCCCACGGTGATGGAACTGATCACCGGCTTCGACTTCCCGTTCTCCGCGCTCGGCGCGGTGCATGTCGAGAACACCATCGTGTCCCACCGGCCGATCGCGGTGACCGACACGGTGAACGCACGTGTTCATGCAGAGAACCTGCGCGAACACCGCAAGGGACTACTGGTCGACGTCGTGACTGAGCTTCACGTCGGCAACGACCCCGCGTGGCATCAGGTCACCACCTTCCTGCACCAGCAGCGAACCAGCCTGTCCTCCGAACCCAAACCTGAGCCGCCGGCCCAACGGAAACTGGCGCCGCCCAACGCAATTCTGCGAATCACGCCCCGGCAGATCCGCCGCTACGCAGCCATCGGCGGTGACCGAAACCCGATCCACACCAACCTGGTCGGCGCCAGGCTCTTCGGCTTCCCGAGCGTCATCGCACACGGAATGTTCAGCGCCGCAGCCGTTCTGGCCAACCTCGAGGGGCAGCTACCGGATGCGGTGCGCTACACGGTGAAGTTCGGCAAGCCTGTGCTGCTACCGGCGAGTGTCGGTCTCTACACCGAGCGGGTGTCCGGCGGCTGGGACATCACGCTGCGAAACATGTCCAAGGGCTATCCGCACCTCACCGGTGCGGTGCGGGCTACCCGCTCCTGACCGGCAGGCTGCGCGCACTCGCTTCGAGTTAGTTGCCCCGTTCGGCCGGTGCTCCCTTGAGGCCTCGCCAGAACAGGTTGATCAGCAACTCGGATGCTTCGTCGACGTCGGCGTCACCGACACTGACCCGCCCGGCGACGGCTTCTCCTGCGCCCACCAGGGCGACCGCCGTCATGTGAAAGTCCTGGCCCGGCAAAGGATTTCGCGTACCCGACTCCAGCAGCCGGGCGACCAGCTCGATGATCTTGCCGCGACCCTCGCGGACGGTGTGGGCGAATGCCTGCGAACTGGTGGCCTGGGTGTACAACACGATCCAGGACGCCCGGTTGGCGTCGATGTAGTGCAGTACCGACACGATGGTGCGGCGCAGCAGTTCTCGCGGGCTGCACTTGAGGGCCGCCTTGACATCCACATCGGCCCGCACGGCTTCGATGAAGCGGCCCAGCTCCCGGTTCAGGCAGGCGCCGAACAACTCCTCCTTGGATCCGTAGTAGAGGTACAGCATCGGCTTGGAAATCTGCGCCTGCGCGGCGATGGCGTCCATCGACGTCTCGTGGTAGCCGTTGGCGGAGAACATCTGCACGGCGGCGTCCAGCATCTGCTGCTCGCGCACCGCGCGCGGCAACCGCTTGGTGCCACCGGCGGCAGCCATGACGGGAGTGCTTACCCGCCGCAGCGGGCGCTGGGGCCCTTGGCCATCCGCAGGATCGAGCCCTCCACGGCAGGCATCGCGAGTTCGCCGGCGCTTACGGCTTTCTCCAGCCGGTCGAGAACGGCGGGCACCTCGTCGGTGGTGATCCACAGCGCGACATCCACACCGGCCTGCAGCGTGCGCAGCACCGCCTCGGCGACGCCGTAGCGCGACGAGATGGCCGCCATGCTGGACAGGTCGTCACTGAAGATCGGGCCGTTGAAGCCCGGGCCGCCGTAGCCGCCGCTGCGCAGCAGATTGACCGCGGCCGCACTCAGGCTGGCCGGCTGATCACCGGTCAGGCCCGGTACCTCGAGGTGACCGATCATCACCGCGACCGGGCCCTGGGCGGTCAGCGTCTGGTAGGGCACCAGATCACTGGTCATCAGCGTCTCCAGCGGAGGGGTCATCACCACACCGGCGGTATGCGAGTCACCCGAGCCGTGGCCATGGCCGGGGAAGTGCTTGAGGACGGGCAGTAGTCCGGCATCCCGCAGTCCGCGGGCGAAGGCGCCGGCATAGGCCGTCACGGTGGCCGGGTCGTTGGAGAAGGAGCGGTCACCGATCACCGTGTTGGCGCCCTGATCGGAAACGTCCACGACAGGCGCGAAGTCGACGGTGATGCCCATTCCGCGCATCTGCCGGCCGCGGCTGAGCGCGATTTGGTAGACCTCGTCGGGGGTCTTGGTCTGGGCCAGCGTCCTCGCCGGCGGGATCGCCCCGATCAGCGAGGAGAGCCGCGAGACCCGGCCGCCCTCTTCGTCGACACTGACGGCCAGCGGCAGCGGGCCCAGGTTGGCGATATCGGCGATGGTGCCGTCGCTCAGCATCGACAGGTCGGTCCAGCTGCCGACCATGATGCCGCCGACGTGATAGGTCCCCACCACGGCTCGCGCGTCGGCGCCGTTGCGAATGCCGACCATGAGTAGTTGCGCCAGCTTGTCGCGGGTGGACATCGCCGCCAGCATCGCCGAGCCGTCACCGCAGGCCGGGGGCGCCGGGGCGGCGGGGACCTGAATCGGCCCGGACATCGGCGTGACGCTGGCCGACTCTGCCGGGCTGACCTCAGCTGAGGACGATGATGCGGAGCGCTGGGCCGGCGACGAGCACGCCGCAAGAACAACAGGCACGGCTGCCAGGGCCGCCAGGGCGCGAAGGGAGTGGGCGCGGTTGACCATCCGCACATGCTGTCATGGCCGTCCCCGCAGTCCCAAGTGAGGTGCTAGGTTCACCAGCAGGATTGATGCCCGGGGTTGTTGCCCTGATGCCGAGAAGTTCCAGCTGTGAGGAGTCCCGATCATGACCCGGTTCGTGGTGCCCGCCGCCGCCAGTATCGTGGTCGGTCTGCTGCTCGGCGCGGCCTCGGTCTTCGGCGCCACCCTGATGATTCAGCAGGACACCAAGCCTGCCCTGCAGCCCGGTGACCCGGCATCGTCGGTGCTCAACCGCGTCGAGTACGGCAACCGCGGCTAGCCTGAGCACGCTCACCGCCGGCCCGCCGACCGTCGCGGAGGTACCCGTGGGCGCCGGGCACGCACCGCTGCCCCGGCGTTGGCTCGCCGTCGTTTTCGCCGCCGCTCTGGTTCTGTGCTTCGTGCAGGCGCCCGGCTTGATCGCCCCGGACACCAAACTCGACCTGACCGCGAACCCGTTGCGGTTCCTGGCCCGGGCGGCCAACCTGTGGAACAGCGAACTGCCCTTCGGCCAGGTGCAGAACCAGGCTTACGGCTATCTGTTCCCGCACGGTGCTTTCTTCGTGCTCGGCCACGTCGCCGGGCTGCCCGGCTGGGTGACCCAGCGGTTGTGGTGGGCGCTGCTGCTGACGGCCGGCTTCTGGGGCCTGCTGCGGGTCGCCGAAACCCTGGGCATCGGGACGCGGCCATCCCGATTGATCGGTGCCGCCGCCTTCGCGTTGTCGCCCCGGGTGCTGACGACCCTGGGATCGATCTCGTCGGAAACGTTGCCGATGATGCTGGCTCCGTGGGTGCTGCTGCCGGTGATCCTTGCGCTGAAGGCAGACAGTCGCCGGCCGCTGCGCGTGCTCGCCGCGCGGGCCGGGATCGCGCTGGCCCTGATGGGGGCGGTCAACGCAGTGGCCAGCCTCGCGGCGTGCCTGCCCGCGGTGATCTGGTGGGCGTGCCATCGGCCCAATCGACTGTGGTGGCGCTTCACCGTCTGGTGGGCGCTGGCATCGGCGCTCGCCATTGCGTGGTGGGCGGTGGCACTGGTGCTGCTCGGGCGCATCAGCCCGCCGTTCCTCGACTTCATCGAGTCCTCCGGAGTCACCACCCAGTGGACCTCGCTGGTCGAATTGCTGCGCGGCACCTCGGCCTGGACCCCGTTTATCGCGCCCACCGCCACCGCGGCGTCGCCCCTGGTGACCCAGCCCGTCATGGTGCTGGCCACCACGCTGGTCGCGGCCGGCGGCCTGGCGGGCCTGGCGTTGCGGTCGATGCCGGCCCGCGGGCGGCTGGTGTCCATGCTGTTCACCGGTGTCGCGCTGCTGGCCGCGGGCTACTCCGGCGGGCTCGGCTCACCGGTGGCGCATGCCGTCCAGCAGTTCCTCGACGCCGGGGGTGCTCCACTGCGCAACGTGCACAAGCTCGAGCCGGTGATCCGCATCCCGATCGCCCTGGGGGTGGCGCACCTGCTGGGTCGGATTCCGCTGCCGGGCAGCGCTTCACGACACGTGTGGATCCGCTCGTTCGCCCAGCCCCAGGACGACCGGCGGGTGGCGGCGGGAATCGTGGTACTGACGGCACTGGCTGTCGCCACCTCGCTGGCCTGGACCGGCCGTCTCACACCGCCGGGTGCCTACAGTGCGATTCCCGATTATTGGCACCAGGCCGCCGACTGGCTCACCGACCACAACGGGGGTGCCTCGGGCCCGCGCGGACGGGTGCTGGTGGTTCCCGGCGCGCCGTTCGCCACTCAGACCTGGGGTAACAGCCACGACGAGCCGTTGCAGGTTCTTGGTGAATCTCCCTGGGGGGTAAGGGATTCCATCCCACTGACTCCACCGCAGACGATCCGGGCGCTGGATTCGGTGCAACGCCTCTTCGCAGCCGGGCGGCCCTCGCCCGGTCTCGCCGACACCCTGGCCCGGCAGGGCATCTCCTATCTGGTGGTGCGCAACGACCTGGATCCGGAGACCTCCCGCTCGGCGCGGCCACTTCTGGTACATCGCGCGATCGACGGATCACCCGGCTTGCAGAAGGTCGCGGAGTTCGGCGAGAAGGTGGGCCCGGGAACCGTGGAGGGCTTCATCAGCGACAGCGGTCTGCGCCCGCTGTTCCCCGCCGTGCAGATCTACCAGGTGGCGCCGGCCGACGTGCCGGCCGCGAACCCGGGAGTCCCCTATCTCGTTGCGGCCAATGAGATGACGCGAGTCTCCGGAGGGCCGGAGTCGTTGCTGCGCATCGACGAACGACGGCGGCTGACCGGTCAGCCGCCGCTGGGACCGATGCTGCTGACCGCCGATGGCCGCACGGCGGACCTGTCCGTTCCTTCGGGCCGGGGCGTCATCGTCACCGATACCCCGGCGGACCGGGAAACCGACTACGGCCGGGTGGACGACCATTCATCGGCGATCCGCGCGGCCGGCGACCGGCGCAACACCTATAACCGGGTTCCGGACTATCCGGTGCCCGGCGCGGCGATGACGGAGGGCCAGTGGTCCGGCGGACGGATCAGCGTGTCCAGTTCGTCCTCGGACGCGCCCACCCTGCCGAACGTCTCGCCGGCCAGCGGCCCGAGCGCGGCGGTGGACAAGGACCCGGCCACCGCATGGGTGTCCAACTCCCTGCAGCCGGCGATCGGTCAGTGGCTGCAAATCGACTTCGACCAGCCGGTGACCAATGCCGCACTTACGCTGACCCCGAGCGCCACTGCCGTCGGCGCCCAGGTGCGCCGCATCCAGGTGTCCACCAGCAATGGCACCACCACCGAAAGCTTCGACCAGTCCGGCAGGCCGCTGACGGTGGCGCTGCCCTACGGCGAGAGCCCGTGGGTGCGTATCACCGCGGTGGGCACCGACGACGGATCGTCGGGGGTGCAGTTCGGCATCACCGATCTGTCGGTAACCCAATATGACGCTTCGGGATTCGCGCACCCGATAGAGCTGCGGCACACCGTCGTCGTGCCGCCGCCGCCGCCCGGTGTGCCGGTGGCCGCCTGGGATCTGGGCTCCGAACTTCTCGGGCGCGACGGCTGCGCGGACTCCCCCGACGGCGTGCACTGCGCGGCATCGATGTCGGTGGCCGCCGAGGAACCGGTGACGCTGAGCCGCACCCTGACCGTGCCGACGGCCATGGACGTCACTCCGACCGTATGGGTGCGGGCCAGGCAGGGGCCGCGGCTCGCCGACCTGATCGCGCAGCCCGGCGCCGCCAGATCGCAGGGCAACGCCGACCTGATCGACGTCGCGGGCTCGGCGTACGCGGCCACCGACGGCGACCCGCGCACCGCGTGGAC
>JBAXUD010000113.1:0-8628 GCA_037129875.1 Mycobacteriaceae bacterium | reverse complement strand
ATTTCGTTCATAGGCCCCACGCTCGGCGACAATGAACCCATGCCCCTGCCGCCGCTGGTCACCCCCGCCGCGGAGCTGACCCCCGCCGAGGTCGCCCGCTACAGCCGTCACCTGCTGCTGCCGGACCTCGGGCCCGACGGTCAGAAGCGCCTGAAGAACGCCCGGATCCTGGTCGTCGGCGCCGGCGGCTTGGGCTCGCCGGCCCTGCTATACCTGGCCGCCGCGGGCGTCGGCACGCTGGGCATCGTCGACTTCGACGTCGTCGAGGAGTCCAATCTGCAGCGCCAGATCATCCACGGCCAGTCCGATATCGGCCGCCTGAAGGCTCAAAGCGCGCGCGACGCCATTGCCGAACTCAATCCGCTGATCACCGTGCGTCTGCACGAGTTCCGGCTGGAGCCCGACAACGCCGTCGACCTGTTCGCCCAGTACGACCTCATCCTCGACGGCACCGACAACTTCGCCACCCGCTACCTGGTCAACGACGCGGCGGTGCTGGCGCACAAGCCCTACATCTGGGGCTCGATCTACCGGTTCGAGGGCCAGGTCGCGGTGTTCTGGGAGGACGCCCCCGACGGGCCCGACGGGCAGCAGCGCGCACTGAACTACCGCGACCTCTACCCGGAGCCCCCGCCACCGGGGCTGGTGCCGTCGTGCGCCGAGGGCGGAGTGCTCGGCATCCTGTGCGCCTCGATCGCCTCGGTGATGGGCACCGAGGCCATCAAGCTCATCACCGGCATCGGGGAGCCGCTGCTGGGCCGGCTGCTGATCTACGACGCCCTGGCGATGTCGTACCGGACCATCACCGTCCGCAAGGATCCGGCCGCGCCGCCGATCACCGGGCTGGTCGACTACGAGGCCTTCTGCGGGACGGCGCCGGCGGCCGAGCCGGGCATCACCGCGTCCGAGCTTCGCGCACTGCTGGATTCGGGCACCGTCGCCCTGATCGATGTGCGCGACCCGGTGGAATGGGACATCAACCACATCGACGGGGCCGTGCTCATCCCGAAGGCGGCGCTGGAGTCCGGTGAGGGTCTTGCTCTGCTGCCGGCCGGTCGCACCCCGGTGCTCTATTGCAAGACCGGCATGCGATCCGCCGCGGCGCTGGCCGCGGTGCAGAAGGCCGGATTCCCCGCGGCGCGGCACCTCCACGGCGGCATCGTCGCCTGGGCTCGGCAATTCGAGCCCGACATGCCCGGCTACTGACGCCGCTGTTGGCCTTCGTTGCCGCCAACACGCCTTACCCTGAGCCATGTGATTGACGACCGCCCGCCGGGCCATGTGCTGGCTGCGTTCGGTGTCAAGAACGGTGACCCTGAGCCGCTGGACGGAACCTGGGAGGGCGGCTGGCGCTGCGGCGAGATCGTGCTGTCACTGATCGCCGACCATCCCCGTGCCGCCTGGTCGGCCAAGGTCCGCGAGGGGCTATTCGTCGACGGCCTTCGGCTGGCCCGGCCGGTGCGCTCGACCGACGGCCGCTACGTGGTATCGGGTTGGCGGGCCGACACTTTCGTGTCCGGCTATCCAGAGCCGCGCCACGACGAGGTGGTCTCGGCCGGGATCCGGCTGCACGAGGCGACCGCGACGATGGAGCGCCCCCGCTTCCTGACTCAAGCCCCGGTGCCGCCGTGGACGGAGGTCGACGTCTTCACCGTCGCCGACCGTGCCGCCTGGGAGGAACGCCCACTGCACGCCCTGCCGCCCGGCGCACCAACGATTCCGGACGGCGGGGACCGCGAGCAGTCTGTCGGACTCATCACCCAGTTGGCCGGCCTGCGCAAGCTCACCAAGAGCCCGAGTCAACTGGTGCACGGCGATCTCTACGGCACCGTGCTGTTCACCGGCTCCGCCGCGCCCGGTATCACCGACATCACCCCGTACTGGCGCCCGGCGCCCTGGGCGGCCGGGGTGGCCGTCGTCGACGCGCTGTCCTGGGGCGAGGCGGACGACGGGCTGATCGAGCGGTGGGACATCCTGCCGGAGTGGCCACAGATGTTGTTGCGCGCGTTGATCTTCCGACTCGGGGTGCATGCACTGCACCCGCGATCGACTCCGGAGGCGTTCCCCGGACTGCTGCGCACCGCGTCGCTGGTGCGGATGACGGTCTAGCCGCGCCCGAAGTCGTGGCGCACCGTATCGGTCAACGGCACTCGGCCGTCGGCAGCGAGCACTCCTTCGGCCCGCAGCAGTTCCAGTTGGTCTGACGCCAGGTGCGCCGCGGGCCGGCCCGTCGCCCGGATCACCCGGTGCCACGGAAGATCAGCCGAGTCGGTGCGCATGATCCACCCGACGATCCTCGGGCTGGAAAGCCCTGCGGCGCAGGAGATATCGCCGTAGGTAGCGACCCGTCCGGGCGGGATCGAGCCCACCAATGCCCGCACCGTCTCCACTTGTTCGTCGGTGATCTTCACCTGAGCAGTTCGCGGATGACGGCGGCGGTCTCGGCCGGCCTAACCTGGGCCACCATGTGCTGACACGGAAAGTCCACCAGCGTGAAGTCGGCGCCCAACTGGCCGGACAGCGCGTCGACCAATGCCTCCGTCACATACGGCGGATCCTGCAACGCCGCGCGGACGATAATCGTGCGGGTTCCCTTGTGCGGCAAGGCGATATCGCGGGCTAGCTCACTCCAGTACGACACCATTGCCGGGATGCAGACCCGCCACCCGTAGCGGCCGTTGGGCAGGGCAATCAAATGCTCGTCGAGGTCCTCGTCGAGTTCGGCCGGCAGAACGTCGGCCCACACGCCGGTCGCCTTCTCGGTACGTGCCTCGGCGCGGTCGGTGTAGTCCGGGGAGGCCAGCATGGCCTCGGCGATCTCCCGCATCCACTGGCCGTCCAGGGCCACCGCGGGATCCAGCAGCACCAGTGCGGAGACCAGGTCGGGACATTGGGCGGCCAGGTGCAGCGCCACCGCACAGCCGAAGGAATGCCCGACCACCACCACCGGGCCGTCGGCTTCGTTCTCGATCAGAGTGGCCAGGGCGGCGACGTTGGCGTCGATGGTCCACGGCGCGGCATAGGACGAGCGGCCGTGCCCGATCAGATCCGGGGCCAGCACCGCCACGTCGGACAGATACGTCTCGGCCAGCCCGTGCCAGCGCCGGCCGTGCCCGGTGAGTCCGTGGATCAGCAGGACTCTGGCCGGCCCGGGGGGCCCGAAACGGTTGAGGTGAAACAACGAAAGTCCTCCCTGCCGAGTGCCTTTGAGGCGACTGTAAATGGTGTTCTGTTGGACTGGGGTCAACTCCTGCTTGGGCCCTACCCTGTTCGTTGTGCGAATCCTTGTCGTTCTCCCGATGCTGACGGCCGTTCTCGCGGTCGTCTGCGTGCTCTGGCAACCGGCCCGCCGATTCCTCTGGCCGGTCGTGGCACTGGCTGCCGTCAACGTCGTGTTGACGCCGTTCACCAGTGGTGAGTGGTTCTATCAGCACGCCGAAAGCGCCTCCTACCAACAGGCGGTGACCAGGGGTGACTACACCGTGTTCGATGACCTCCTCGGCCGGCATGACCCGCACCTGCTCCCCAGGATGATCGGCCTGGCGGCGGCACTGCTGGTATCCCTCGCGGTATTAGCCGTGCTGCAGGGCCGGGCTAATCGAGGTAAACCCGTATCTGGCGCACTGTCGGCAATTGCCGCGGGAGCGATCCTGCTGTCTGCCGTGGCGACTCTGGTCCAGGGGTTGCTGCTGGTCAGCTGAGTCAGGAAGCAATGCGCGTGTGTAAGACTCGCGGCATGAAGTCCGTTGAGGGCCAAGCGCTCACTCTGTGCAGCTTGGGGGCGGCCAGCACCGTCACCGGCTCCAAACACCTGCTGGAGACCGGCGGCGCGCGAATCCTGGTGGACTGCGGACTGTTCCAGGGGGTGAAGAACCTCCGCGCCCTCAACTGGGAGCCGCTGGCGGTCGATCCCTCGAGCATCGACGCCGTCATCGTGACCCACGCACACCTCGACCACACCGGCTACCTGCCACGGCTGGTGCGCGACGGATTCAGCGGCCCGATCGTGTCCACCCCGGCAACTGCCGCCGTCGCCGAAATCATCCTGCGCGACAGCGCCTACCTGCAGGAGCGCGACGCGGCCTTCCTCAACAAGCACAAGGCCTCCAAACACCACCCCGCTCTGCCGCTCTACGACAGCGACGACGCCCGTCGGGCCATTGAGATGTTCGCCACCCACCCGTTCGGGCAGGAATTCACCCTCACGTCCGGGCCGGTGCTGACCTTCCGCCGCGCCGGGCACATCCTCGGGGCGTCGACGGTGGACGTCTCGTGGGCGGGAAGGCGCATCGTGTTCACCGGTGACCTCGGCCGCTACGACGACCCGATCATGTTCGACCCGGAGCCGGTGCCGGCCGCGGACTACCTGGTGATGGAGTCCACCTACGGCGACCGGGTGCGCGAGAACACCGATCCGGTCGACGAGCTGGCCAGGATCATCGACGCGACGGTGGATCGCGGCGGCACTGTGGTGGTGCCGGCGTTCGCGGTGGGGCGGGCGCAGACGCTGCTGTATTACCTGTGGACGTTGCGGCAGGCCGGCCGGCTGCCCGACGTTCCGGTTTATCTCGACAGTCCGATGGCGATCAATGCCAGCAATCTGCTGGGCACCTATTCCGGCGATCACCGCCTGACTCCCGCGATCTACGAGGGCATGTGCGATATGGCCACCTACACGCGGGACTCCGAACAGTCGATGAAGATCTCGGCCAGCACCGAACCCAAGATCGTCATCTCGGCCAGCGGCATGGCCACCGGCGGACGGATCCTGCACCACCTCAAGGCATTTGCGCCGGATCCGCGCAACACCATCATGATCACCGGGTATCAGGTGCCCGGCACCCGCGGCGCCTCCATCATCGCCGGTGAGAAAGAAGTGCGGATCTACGGCGAGTGGGTCCCGATCAACGCGCAGGTGGCCAACCTGGCGATGTTGTCGGCGCACGCCGACGCCGATGAACTCATCCGCTGGACCAAGGGGTTCACCTCACCGCCGAAACAGGTGTTCGTGGTGCACGGTGAACCGCAGCCTGCCGACACGCTGCGCATGCGCTTGAATCGCGAATTAAGTTGGCAGGCAACGGTTCCCAGGCCGAATCAGGTTTTCGAGCTGTAGTCCTGATCCGGGTCGTATTCGCCCAGTTTCGACTCGGCGAGCTTCTTCACCCGCGGGTCGACGGGTCGGCCGGTTTTGCGGCTGGCGGCGACGGCGGCCTCCGCGGCGGCCTTACGCACGGCGAGGCTCCGCTTTGGGCGTGGGCTTGGCGAGTTCGCTCCCGACTCTGGCACGGTCAATCCTCCTAACCGGATTCCATCAGGGTGGCGTGCTGCGCGATCACTTGCACGATCTCGGCATCGTCCCTGGTTGCGAGTGTAGACCGCATCAGCGTGGTCAGAAGGTTCCAACCCAACCGGGCCTCCTCGTCATCGGAACTGAATGTCCGCTCGAATGCCCACTGAGTTCGCCGCCACCACTCGCTGCGTCGATCGGCGCGGTTCTTCTGCTGCCACGTGACGACGACGCCAATCACAGCGAACCCGCCGACGATCAGCGTCACCCATGCTTGTGCCGGCACTCGATCACTATCTCGAAGAATTGGTTCCGGCTAAGCCCGTCGCTAACAGGTTCTGTCACACCCCTCTGGTGTCATGCCTGTCATGACCGACCCGACGCCCGAGCAGGTGCTGCGCCCCGGTGCGCGCGGCACGGTTCGCGTCATCGGCGGTCCGGGCACCGGCAAGAGCACGCTGCTCATCGAGGCCGCCGCCGCGCACATCGCCGCCGGGCTCGATCCGCAGTCGGTGCTGCTGCTGACCGGTTCGGGGCGGCTGGCCGCAGCCGCCCGCGGGCAGCTCACGGCACGGTTGCTCGGCGCGCGCCGCGGCGCCGGGGATCTGACCGTGGTGCGTGAGCCGTTGGTGCGCTCGGTGCACAGCTACGCCTTCTCGGTGCTGCGGACGGCAGCTGCCCGCGCCGGTGATCCGCCGCCGCGTCTGGTCACCGGCGCCGAGCAGGACGGCATCATCCGCGAACTGCTCGCCGGTGACCTCGAGGACGGCGCGTCGGGTTGGCCGCGGTTACTGCGCCCGGCGCTGACCACCGCCGGGTTCGCCACCGAACTGCGTGATCTGCTGGCCCGCTGCGCCCAACGCGGGGTGGACCCGGAGGACCTGCGGCGCCTCGGCCGGGAGGCCGGCCGGCCCGAATGGGTGGCCGCGGCGCGCTTCGCCCGGCAGTACGAGCAGGTGATGTTGCTGCGCGCCTCGGTCGGCACCGCCGCGCCGCAGGCCACCGTGCCCGCGCTGGGCGCCGCTGAACTGGTGGGTGCGGCGCTGGAGGCGCTGGCCGCCGACTCCGAGCTGCTGGCCGCCGAGCGGGCAAGGATCCGGCTGCTGCTCGTCGATGATGCCCAGCACCTCGACCCGCAGGCCGCGCTGCTGGTGCGGGTGCTGGCCGCCGGGGCGGGTCTGGCCCTGCTTGCCGGTGACCCGAACCAGGCGGTGTTCGGTTTCCGCGGCGCCGACCCCGCGTTGCTGATGGCCGGCGAGGGCCCGGTGCTGCGGCTGTCCCGGTCGCACCGCTGCGCCCCGGCGATCACCCGGGCGGTCGCAGGGATCGCCGCAGCGCTGCCCGGCACCGCCTGGCGCACGCTGGACGGCGCCGATGGCGACGAGGGTTCGGTCGGCGTCCGGGTGGCCGACTCGCCGCACGCCGAGGCCGCCGTGATCGCCGACGCGCTGCGCCGCGCCCACCTCATCGACGGGGTGCCGTGGTCGCAGATGGCGGTGATCGTCCGATCTCCCTCATCCGCCGACGGCCTGCCGCGTGCCCTGGCGGTCGCTGCCGTACCGGTCAGCGAGCCGACGGTCGGCGGCCCGATCGGCGAGCACCCGGGCGCCCGCGCTCTGCTGACGGCGTTGGCCGCCACGGCACGCGGACTCGACGGTGAGCAGGCACTGGCCCTGCTGAGCGGTCCTATCGGCCGGATGGACCCGGTGTCGCTGCGCCAATTGCGCCGTGCGCTGCGCCGGGCCACCGGGAACCCGGACATTTCCGCGAGCGCGTTGCTGGTGCAGGTGCTCACCGGCCCGCCGGCGCATCTGCCGCCCACCCTGGCCGGGCCGGTCAAGCGGGCGCGTGGGGTGCTGGCCGCCGCTGCCCGTGGCCACCGTGGCCACGGTGATCCCCGCTACACCCTCTGGCAGGCCTGGGAGCGCAGCGGTCTGCAGCGGCGCTGGCTGACCGCCGCCGAGCGCGGCGGGGCCGACGGCGCGCTAGCTGAACGGAATCTCGCGGCCGTGACCGCGCTGTTCGACATCGCCGACGACTACGTCGCCCGCACCACGGGGGCCTCGCTGACCGGTCTGCTCGACCATGTCGCCGCGCTGACGCTGGCGCCGGTCGTCGACGAACTGCCTGCCGGTGAGACGGTGGCGGTGCTCAGTCCGCACGCCGCACTGCACCGCGACTGGGACATGGTGGTCATCGCCGGTCTGCAGGACGGCTTGTGGCCCAACACCACTCCGCGCGGCGGTGTGCTGGGCACCCAGCGGCTGCTCGACGTTCTTGACGGACTCGGTGACGAGGTGTCGGCGCGGGCGCCGCTGCTGGCCGAGGAGCGCCGGTTGCTCATCGCGGCGATGGGGCGCGCCCGACGGCGTCTGCTCATCACCGCCGTCGACAGCGACGCCGGCGACGAGGTCAGCCTGCCCTCGCCGTTCGTCGCCGAGCTGGCCGCGCTCGCCGGCGGCAGCGCCGGTGAGTCGCCGCGGCCGCTGCCCGCCCCACCGGTGCTGTCGCCCGCTGCGGTGGTCGGCCGGCTACGGGCCGCGGTGTGCGCCCCCGACGGTGACATCACGGACAGTGAGCGTGCTTGCGCGGCAGCACAATTGGCTCGGCTGGCTGCCGCCGGGGTATCCGGGGCCGACCCGGCCCAGTGGCATGGCCTCGCCGATCTGAGCACCGGCGAGCCGCTGTGGACCGGGGACCACACCGTCGGCCTCAGTCCGTCGACGTTGCAGACGCTGACCGACTGCCCGCTGCGCTGGCTGGCCGAACGCCACGGCGGCACCGGGGCCCGGGCACTGAACTCCACGCTCGGCTCGCTGGTGCACGCCCTGCTGGCCGACTCGGGCAAGACCGAGGTGCAACTGGTCGCCGAACTGGAGAACCTCTGGGCCGCCTTGCCGGTCGACGCTCCGTGGTACGCCGCCAACGAGCTGGAGCGCCACCGCGCGATGATCGCCGCGTTCCTGGCCTGGCGCGCAGCCACCCGCCACGAGCTCACCGAACTGGGTACCGAGGTGGCGCTGGAGGGAACCCTCGCCGAGCCGGCCGGCGGATCGCCCGGCGTCCTGGTCCGCGGCCGCATCGACCGGCTGGAGCGCGACGCGCAGGGCCGCATCGTCGTCGTCGACATCAAGACCGCCAAGACCCCGGTCACCAAGGACGACGCCCAGCACCACGCGCAGCTCGGGCTGTATCAGCTCGCGGTGTCGGCGGGCCTGCTGCCCGACGGTGACCAGCCCGGCGGCGGGCGGCTGGTCTACGTCGGCAAGCCCTGCGCCAACGGCGCCACCGAACGCGAACAGACGGCCCTGGGTCACGACGACACCCGCGAGTGGCAG
>JBAXUD010000112.1:0-8672 GCA_037129875.1 Mycobacteriaceae bacterium | reverse complement strand
GGCGTTGGCGATCGCCGAGGCGAGATCCTGAGTCGGCGTCTGGCGCCGGGCGGCGGTCAGCGCACTGAAATACTGGAACATCTCCATGACAGTGGCCAGCAGCAATTCTGGGTCGGCTCCTCGTTGGAACTCACTGTCCTCGCTGCCGAACAACTCCTGGGTCAGCTTGAGCATCCGCGGGAAGTCGGACTCCGGCAGGCCGAGCAGGGTCAAAATGATGTACAGCGGATAGTTGACCGCGATGTCCTGGGCGAAATCGAGGGTGGGGCCGCGGTCGGCCATGGCATCGACCCAGGTTTTGGACAGTTCATCGCAGCGCACCTTCAAGGCCCGCAACGCCGAGGGCTTGAACCAGTCGGCCCCGATCTTGCGGAGGTCGCGGTGATGCGGGTCGTCGATGTGGATCAGGGTTGCCAACCCCATCCCGGCGGCGCGGTCGGCCTGCATCTTCTTGTCGAGTTCGGCCGAGAGCAGCACCGCCCGCGGGTCGTTGGTGAACAGATCGTTCTGCCGCTCGATCTCCATGACGTCGGCGTGCTTGGTGATGGCCCAGAACGGTTCAAAACCGTCGACGTCGACCCAGCACACCGGAGCGTGATGACGCAGGTGTGCCAGCGCCGCGTGCAGTCGCGGCTCGTCGGTGGCCGCCTGCGGATCGGCCAGCACCCCTCCCACGGGATCGGTAGTGCGTGCGCTCATAGAGGTGCTCCTGTTCCCCGGACCGACAAGGCGATGAGTTACATAACCTGGGTTACGTTAACCATTAAGCATGCACCGCGCGGCTGATCCACCCAGGTCAGCTCCACCCACCAAGAAGAAAAAGCAGCAGGAGTAATCGCCGACAGTAAAGTGGGATAACGACTGGTGCGTCTCAGTCTGTTGCCCTCCCTTCCATGTCCCTGGCCGGGGCCGTCCTATGCCGAGTCCACGCACAAGTTCGGCGATCCCATCACCGCCGACATGCTCAGTGAGCTCGACGCAACGGGATGGGAGCTTTACCACGTCGCCGAGGACGTCGCCGAGACCACCAACCTCGCCGGCCAGGAGCGGTCACGGTTGATCGCGATGATCACGCTCTGGTACAACGAGGCCGGCAAGTACAACGTGTTACCGATCGACAGCCGCGGCGTGATCCGCATCGCAGACGAACGACCCCAGATCGCACCCGCCCGCAGTCGCTACGTGCTCTACCCGGGCACCCAGTCCATCTCGGCGGCGTCTGCACCAAAAATCCTCAACCGGCCCTACTCGATCAACGCCGAGGTCGAGCTCACCGAGGAGTCTGCAGGCGTACTGCTGTCCATGGGCGGTAACGACGGCGGAATCACGTTCTATGTCAAGGACGGCCTGCTGTGTTACGCGCACAACTACGTCGCCAAGGAGATTTTCACGGTCCGATCCGACGACCGGGTACCGACGGGCAGGCACTTCCTCTCGGTCGAATTCGCACCCACCGGTCCGCCAGACGTCAAGAACGGCAGGGGAACTCCCGGCACCGTCACACTGTTCGTCGACGGCACCGAGGTCGGCCAAGGCGAATTTCCGGTCACCACGCCCATCCGGCTCGCCCAGGGCGGGGCGATGCTCGTCGGCGCCGATACCGGCTCGTCGGTGACCCCGGACTACTGCCCGCCGTTCCGATTCGACGGCAAGATCCACCGGGTGATCGTCGACGTCAGCGGCGAGCACGTCGAGGACTACGAAGCACAGATGCGGATCGCCCTAGCCAAGCAGTAGGCGTCCTGCGCCAGAGCAAGGCATAGGCATCGACGCCACACGCGCACGGCGAAACGATGAACATCGTCCCCGACGCGGCCGACACCAAACCCCGACGGAGTGCCACCATCACCAGCGAACAACAGCCACAGCAGGAAGACCCGCCAGTACCGGTCACGATCGACACATTTGTGCGGGCCGAGGCAGACCGCTACTTCACCCCGCGCGTTGAGCCGGCTCACCATCATGCCTGCGGATCCGACGATTCACTCTGGCGCGCAACAGAAACGGCTGTGCGATCGGCTGCCGCACCGTGGCGTCATAGTCGGCCAGCATCAGCCGCGCCAGCTCCAGGCGCAACTCATAGATCACGTGGTCACGATTAGTCGCGGACCAGTACGTACCGGAATAGAACCGCTGACCATTACGCCACCGGAAAGTCCGCCACGGCACCGCGCGACTCAGGAAATCCTTTGTCGCACAACCGCATAGAACCGCAACCTCGGACAGGGAGTCCCTGTCCCGGAGCTCAACTACTGCATCAGTAGGACCGAGAGAACCGGCTGTACCATCACGGTCACCCCAAACCGTGCAAATGCAACCGGTCGTCCCGAATTCGTTTCATAAATGAAGCGCGTATGAAACCAGAACTGGGATTATGAAGTCAAAATCGGGAACCTACACAGCGGCGGCTATTGACGCGCCATATTCGTAAACCGCGACAGATGCAACTGATGCGCAACGGTGATCGTCTTCGTAGGCCCGTTGCGGTGCTTGCCCAGGATCAGGTCGGCCTCGCCGCCACGTGGGTCGTCTCGCTCGAAGGCATCCGGACGATGCAGCAGGATGACCATATCCGCATCTTGTTCCAGCGATCCGCTTTCGCGCAGGTCAGAGACCATCGGCTTCTTGTCGGTACGTTGTTCGGGTCCGCGGTTGAGCTGGCTGATCGCCACGACCGGCACGTGGAGTTCCTTGGCGAGCAGTTTGATGTTGCGGGAGAACTCCGACACCTCCTGCTGGCGGCTCTCGAACTTCTTGCCGGACGTCATCAACTGCATGTAATCGATCACGATCAGCCGCAGATCGGACTTCTGGGACAACCGGCGCGCCTTGGCGCGGATCTCCATCATGGTCAAATTCGGCGAATCGTCGATGAACAACGGGGCTTCGCTGATCTCGCTCATCCGCCGCGCCAGCCGGGTCCAGTCGTCATCACTCATCCGCCCGGAACGCATGTCGGCGAGCTTGATCTTGGCCTCCGCAGACAGCAGGCGCATCACGATTTCGGACTTGCTCATTTCCAGCGAGAAGATGACGCTGGCCATCCGATTCTTGATGGAGCAGGACCGCATGAAGTCCAGGCCGAGAGTCGAGTTGTGGGTCGGGATCATCGACCGCCCGGCGAGATACAAGTGGTCGGCATGGTCGACCTGGACGCATCGCACCGGGACGCTGTCGATGCGGCGCACGGCGGCCACACCGAAGGCGGTCAACAGCGGGCTGCCGGCTCCGACGAGTTGGCGGACGCCCGCGGCGGTCACCAGATCGGCTCCAGCGCGCAACATCGCCGTGGTGCGGATGCCGCGCCGGGTGGGCCATTGATGCTCGGCATCTGCAACGATCACCGTGCCGTCGGAGAACTCCACTTCGAAGCAGGGCCGGCCGAGCATGATCTCGGTCGCCGCGACCACCCGCGTGGGATAACCGTCCGGACCGACCAACTCGTCACCCACGCTGACATCGCCCATCGTGGTCCAGCCGGTCGGGGTCGGCAGCGGAGTGTCGAGGGCGAGTGCCTTCCCGACGCCGGGCCGCGCCGCCACGATGATCATCTGGCCGGGATGCAACCCGTTGGTGACCTCGTCGAGTTCGGTGAATCCGGTCGGCACACCGCGGGAGATGCCGCCCGCCGACGCGATGGCGTCGATCTCGTCCATCGTCGGCTGCAGCAGTTCTTCCAGCGCCACGAAGTCCTCGGTCGTGCGCCGCTCGGTGACGTCGTAGATCTCGGCCTGTGCGCGGTCGACGATCTCGTTGACGTCCGCACCCTCGGCGCCGGCGTAGCCGTACTGCACTACCCGCGTGCCGGCCTCCACGAGCCGCCGCAGCAGTGCCTTCTCGGCGACGATCCCCGCGTAGTAGCCGGCATTGGCCGCGGTGGGCACCGTTGAGATCAGGGTGTGCAGATACGGTGCCCCGCCGATGCGGCGCAGCATCCCCCGGCGATCGAGTTCGGCGGCGACGGTGACGGCATCGGCCGGCTCGCCGCGGCCGTAGAGGTCCAGGACCGCGTCGTAGACGTTCTGGTGGGCCGGACGGTAGAAGTCGCCGGGGCGCAGCCGCTCCAACACGTCGGCGATCGCATCCTTGCTCAGCAGCATGCCCCCGAGCACGGACTGCTCAGCAGCGAGGTCCTGGGGCGGCTGGCGCCCGAAGTCCTCCGCAGGTGGTGAGGAGTTCCCTGCCTGCTGTCCGAGATCATTAACGACCGCCACTGGCTGCCCCGACCTCCTCTCAAGGGAGTGATTCACCGAACGAACTTTCGCCCGCCGCTGTCACGGTAGGTCGGCATACCGACAAACTATTGAGCTTGGACGCCTCACCGACAGCGGGCCGAGGGAAACGGTAGACGTTGCTGGACCCCATAGGAACCGGGCCTGTTAGCCAATCTGTTAGCCGCTTGTGGATACATGGGCACAACTGTGTTGGCGGGTTGTGGAGAACCTGTGCATCACTGTGAATTTATCGGGCATTGCTCCACGTAAACCGCAGAGTAACGGCACCGTCAGCCTGTGGATGCGAAGTGCGTCGGCGTGTCGGTCCAAGTTGCCCTTTCGCGCGTGTTGCTTTGCCGTTGAGTATGCAAACGGTTAACGGGGGGTGACGTTAGCTGTGACCAGCGGACTCCGGCATGTTCGCCGGGCAATGAAAAATCCCCGGTGCGGCCGAAGCGGCCGCGACCGGGGATTTATTGACGACTGGGCTGACTAAGCCTGGGCGGCGATGTCCAGGGTGACGTCGACGTCCACCTCGGGGTGCAGGTGCACCGCGACGCTGTGGCTGCCGACTCCCTTGATGTGAGCCTTGGGCAGTCGCACCGAGCGCTTGTCGAGGCTCGGGCCGCCGGCCTTCTTGATCGCCACGACGACGTCGTTGGCGGTCACCGAGCCGAACAGTTTGCCGGTATCGCCGGCGACCTTGACCGCCAGTGCGACGGGCCCGATCGCGACGAGGGCGGCCTTGATCTCCTCGGCGTGCTCGCGGTCGCGGACGGTCTTGGTGTCGCGTGCCCGGCGGATGTCATCGGCATGCTTCTGCGCGCCGCGGGTGGCCAGGATGGCCAGGCCGCGCGGAAGCAGGAAGTTGCGTCCGTAGCCGTCTTTCACCTCGACGGTGTCGCCGGCCGCGCCTAGATGGTCGACCTCAGCGGTGAGGATGAGTTTCATTGGTGTGCTCCGTTTCTACCGCGTGACCGAGGTGAACGGCAGCAAGGCAACCTCGCGGGCGTTCTTGACGGCGATGGCGATATCGCGCTGATGCTGAACACAGTTGCCGGTGACCCGGCGCGCGCGGATCTTGCCGCGCTCGCTGATGTAGGTACGCAGCAGACCGGTGTCCTTGTAGTCGATCGGCTGCCCCTTCTTGGAGCAGAACACGCACTTGCGGGTCTTGATCGGCTTGTCCGGAGCGGGACGCCGTTTCGGGGAGGATTTAGCCATGTCTTTCAATCTCTTTCGTGCTGATGTCGCGCCAGCGGCGCGCGGGAGTTGATCAGAAAGGGGGTTCGTCGTCACTGCCGCCGAAGGAGCCCGACGCCGGGGCACTGCCCCACGGGTCCTCGGCAGGCGGGGTTGCCGCCGGCGGCCGTGAACCGCCGCCGCCACCACCGCCGAAGCCACCGCCGCCACCGCCACCGCGAGAGGCCTTGTTGACCTTGGCTGTGGCGTAGCGCAGCGACGGGCCGATCTCCTCGACCTCGACCTCCATGACCGTGCGCTTCTCGCCCTCTTTGGTCTCGAAGGAGCGCTGCTTGAGCCGCCCGGAAAGGATCACCCGGGATCCGCGCGTCAGGCTCTCGGCCACGTTCTCCGCGGCCTCGCGCCAGATGCTGCAGCGCAGGAACAGCGCTTCGCCGTCCTTCCACTCACCGCTCTGGCGGTCGTAGATACGCGGGGTCGACGCCACTGTGAAGTTGGCGACGGCCGCGCCGGACGGGGTGAACCGCAGTTCGGGGTCGGCGGTCAGGTTTCCGACGACGGTGATGGTCGTGTCACCGGCCACAAGTTCCTCCTGGGTTTGGCGGGGGGTACACGCGAGACTACGTAGGGACTACGACGCCGCGCGCACGGTCTCCACCGATCGAGTGACTCAGTGCTTGTCCGTGCGCATCACTTTGGTGCGCAGGACCGACTCGTTCAGATTGAGCTGGCGATCCAGCTCGGACACCGTGGCCGGTTCGGCCTTGACATCCACGACTGCGTAGATGCCCTCGGCATGCTTGGCGATTTCGTAGGCCAGTCGTCGTCGGCCCCAGATATCGACCTTGTCGACCGTTCCGCCGTCACCGCGGATCACGTTCAGGAACGTGTCCAGCGACGGTGCAACAGTGCGCTCGTCGAGAGTGGGGTCGAGAATGACCATGATTTCGTATGGACGCATGGAAACCTCATCACCTCCTATGGTCGTTTGCGGCCACATCCGTATGACGTGGCAGGAGGGTCGCCTGCGTCGGCAACCGGGTCAGGTTACCGCAGGCCCGGCTGATCAGCGAAATCAGTCGCGCTGGGCGAAGTACTCCAGTGCCAGCAGCCGGGTGGCCTCTGATGCCTTGGCCAGGTCACCGGAGTCGAACGGCGGCTGGGGGTCGTACTCGATCATCAGCTGACTGGCTTCGGCCGCCTGCCGGTCCACGAGCAGCTCCACCAACCGCAGCGCCATGTCGATGCCGCTGGATACCCCGGCCGCGGTGATGACGCGTTGCGGCAGATGCTCGACGACGCGCTGCGGGGTGTAGGTAGCGCCGAGCGACCCGAGGATGTCCTGGGCTGCCCAGTGTGTCGTGGCGGTCAGGCCGTCGAGCAGGCCGGCGGCGGCCAGAATCAGGCTGCCGGTGCACACCGAGGTGGTGAACAACGTGTGCTGGTGGACCTCACGCACCCACTCGAGCATCGCCTCGTCGCGGATCAGCGCCCGGGTGCCCACGCCGCCGGGCACCAGCAGGACATCGGGATCGGTCACCTCGTCGAACGAGGCATCACACATCAACCCGAGCATGCCGTTGTCGGTGCGCACCTCGCCGCGGCGGTGCCCGACGAACACCACGTCGATGCTCGGTACCCGCTGGAGGACCTCGTAGGGCCCGACGGCATCCAGCGCCGTATTACGCGGGAACAGTGCGATTGCGACGCGCATCGGAGACCTCTCGTCGTTGCTGAACCGGCCGCAACCGCTGCGGCCACCACGGCGGGAACGCGTCCGGGGCGCGATCGAAGACACCGCCGGCCGGATCATCGATGCGGCCGTGCATTCGAACCAAATCCTCCGCGGGACGGTAGATCTGGCGGACTACCAGTGCCATTAGGACCACCACAGCGACGTCGCGCACCAGCACCGTGGCGGTGAACCACTGCTCGGGCAGTCCCTTGTTCTGCTCGCCATAGAGGTACATCATCCGCGGGATCCAGACCAGCGCGTCGACGGTCATCCAGGCCAGCAGCACTCGGCGGTGCGGCAGCGCCAGGACCGCCAGCGGCACCAGCCACAGCGAGAACTGCGGGCTCCACACCTTGTTCACCAACAGGAACGCTGCGACGACGAGAAAGGCGAGTTGAGCCACCCGTGGCCGCTGCGGCGCCGTGACTGCGATGTAAGCGATTGCCGCGCAGCATAATAAGAACACCACGGCGACGACGATGTTGAGAACGATCGGCGGCTGCCAGAAGCCGAGGTTCGCGTCCAGCCCAGGCCAGCCGGTGAAGGACTTGATGACATTGAACAGCGAGTCCATGTCCTGGGTGCGCCGGGAGTTCAGGCGGAAGAACTCCGACCAGCCGCGCGGATACAGCAGCGCCACCGGCAGGTTGATCGCCGCCCAGGTGATGACGGCGATGGCCGAGGTGCGCACCGCGTCGCCCAGCCGTCCGGTCCGCACCCCGAGCACCAGCAGTGGCAGCAGCAGCAGTGCCGGATACAGCTTGGCGGCCACTCCGAGCCCGATCAGGATGCCGGCCAGCCCGGGGCGACGGCGAGCCCAGGCCAGCAGGCCACCGGTGGCCAAAGCCGTTGCCAGAGCGTCGAAATTCGTGAAGATCTGGAAGATGAGGATCGGCGAGGCGGCCACCAGAGCCGCGTCCCAGATCCGCCGCCCGGCCAGCATCGCGGTGGCCCACACCGTGGCCAGCCACGCCAACGCCAGCCCGAAGGCGGAGATGTTGAAGAACATCACCACCTCGGCGACCCCCGAGAGCACCGGCAGCTTGCTGGCCTTGGCGATCGCGGTGTAGGTCTTGGCCAAGGACATCGACACGTACTGGTAGACGCCCGTCAGTACCGGATACTCCATGTAGCGGACCGCGGTGCTGCCGTCGAACTGCTTGCGGGGCTTGCCCGCAGAGTCGAGCTCCAGCCAACTGGACTTGTACGGAAACTTGCCCTGGTTCAACAACTCTGCACCGTAGAGCGGCACGGTGTCGGAATAGCAGAGCTCGTAATAGGCGCGCTGGTTGTCCCAGTTCGCCACCCGATGATCGGGCGGCCCGCTGCCGATGGTCTGCAGGCACGGCGACTTCGTCGACCACCCCAGGGCCAGGAACACCAGCGCGATCATGAACATCACCCGAAGCGGCGTCAGCACCCGGGTGCGGCCCACCAGTGCGTGCCGGCCCACCGGCCCGCCGACCACGGTGGACAGCGCCGCGCTCAGCACGTCGTTGCGGCTGGGCAGGTCGCGGTCG
>JBAXUD010000111.1:0-8773 GCA_037129875.1 Mycobacteriaceae bacterium | reverse complement strand
GTCCGACGTCACCTCCCGGTTCGACGTGGACCTGTCCACCTCCGACGGCACCGGAACCACCATCCCCGTGGTCGTCGCCAACATGACCGCCGTCGCCGGCCGGCGGATGGCGGAAACGGTCGCCCGCCGCGGCGGCATCGTCGTCCTGCCCCAGGACCTGCCGATCGAGGCCGTGGCCGAGACGGTGGACTTCGTCAAGAGCCGCGATCTGGTGGCCGACACCCCGGTCACCCTCGCCCCGGAGGACTCGGTGTCCGACGCCGTCGCACTGATCCACAAGCGCGCGCACGGCGCGGCGGTGGTGATCGACGGCGGTCGGCCCGTCGGCCTGGTGACCGCGGCCGCCACCGTCGGAGTGGACCGGTTCGCCCGGGTGCGCGACATCGCGACGTCCGATTTCGTGACCGCGCCGGTGCACACCGACCCGCAACGGGTGTTCGAGATGCTCGAGCACGCCCCGATCGGTGTGGCGGTACTGACGGCACCGGACGGGTCACTCGGCGGAGTCCTGACCCGCACCGGAGCCGTCCGCGCCGGCATCTACTCCCCTGCATTGGACGGAGAAGGACGACTGCGCATCGCCGCGGCCGTCGGGATCAACGGCGACGTTCCCGCCAAGGCCCGGGCACTGGCTGCGGCCGGGGTCGACGTCCTGGTCGTCGACACCGCCCACGGCCACCAGATCAAGATGCTGGAGGCCATCAAAGCGGTGGCCGCCCTCGATCTGGGCATCCCACTGGTCGCCGGCAACGTGGTCTCCGCCGAGGGCACCCGCGACCTGATCGCAGCCGGTGCGTCGATCGTCAAGGTCGGCGTGGGCCCCGGTGCCATGTGCACCACCCGGATGATGACCGGGGTCGGCCGCCCGCAGTTCTCTGCTGTGCTCGAATGCGCCTCGGCGGCAAGAGAACTCGGCGCCCACGTCTGGGCCGACGGCGGCGTGCGCCATCCCCGCGACGTCGCGCTGGCGCTGACGGCCGGCGCCGCCAACGTGATGATCGGGTCCTGGTTCGCCGGGACGTACGAATCTCCGGGAGACCTGTTGTTCGACCGGGATGGCAAGCCCTACAAGGAGAGCTACGGCATGGCCTCCAAACGTGCGGTGGCCGCGCGCACCGCCGGTGAGAGCGCCTTCGACCGGGCCCGCAAAGCGCTGTTCGAGGAAGGCATCTCGACATCGCGGATGGCGCTGGATCCGGCTCGCGGCGGCGTGGAGGACCTGCTGGACCACATCACCTCCGGCGTGCGCAGCACCTGTACCTACGTCGGCGCGAGCACGCTCGCCGATCTGCATGAGCGCGCGGTGCTGGGCGTGCAGTCCGCGGCCGGCTTCGCCGAGGGCCACCCGCTGCCTACCGGTTGGTGAGCGGCGAGCGGCTACCATAAAGCCTGAATTGTCCGAGCTGAAGGGAACCGGAGTGCCGCAGGCCCCAACCCCGGCCGCGCCTGCGATGGAGTCCTGGTGAGCCTCATCTCCGTCGTGCTGAGTCTGCTGCTCTTCGCTCTATTGACCCTGGGCACCGCGGTCTTCGTCGCGGCCGAGTTCTCCCTGACCGCGCTGGAACGCAGCACCGTGGACGCCAACGCCAGAAGCGGCGGACCGCGGGACGCCATGGTCCAGCGGGCGCACCGCACGCTGTCCTTCCAGCTGTCCGGCGCCCAGGTCGGCATTTCGATCACCACACTGATCACCGGCTACCTGGCCGAGCCAGTGATCGCCCGGTTGCTGGTGCCGCCGCTGTCGGCCATCGGCGTGCCGGACAGCTGGCTCGACCCAACCGCGCTGATCGCGTCGTTGCTCATCGCCACCTCGGTGTCGATGGTGTTCGGGGAACTGGTTGCCCAGTACCTCGCCATCGCGGTGCCACTGCGCACCGCCCGCGTGGTGTCCGGTCCGCAGGTGCTCTTCTCGGCGGCCTTCACGCCGCTGATCCGACTGACCAACGGCGTCGCCAACTGGGTGCTCAAGCGGCTGGGCATCGAGGCCGTCGACGAACTCTCCTCGGCCCGCTCGCCCCAGGAACTGGTGTCGCTGGTGCGCACGTCGGCGCGGCAGGGCGCCCTGGATCCGGCCACCGCCGACCTGGTCGATCGGTCGCTGCAGTTCGGCGCGCGTAACGCCGAGGAGTTCATGACCCCCCGCTCGAAGGTCGAGTCCCTAGACGCCGACGACACGGTCGCCGACCTGCTGGAGAAGGTGCGCGCCACCGGACACTCACGCTTCCCGGTCACCCGGGGCGACCTCGACGAGACCATCGGCGTTGTCCACCTCAAGCAGGTGTTCAAGATCCCGCACGCCGACCGCATCGGCAAGCGCTTGGACAAACTCGCGCAGACGGTGCCGACGGTGCCCTCGACGCTCGACGGCGACGCACTGATGGAACTGATCAGCCGCACCGGGCTGCAGACCGCCATGGTGGCCGACGAATACGGCGGAATCGCCGGGATGGTCACCGTGGAGGACCTCATCGAGGAGATCGTCGGCGACATCCGCGACGAACACGACGCCGGCAACCCCGAAATCGTGAGAATCACCGGGGGACATCGGGTTTCGGGCCTGTTGCGGATCGACGAGATCGCCGACATGACCGGCTTCCGGGCGCCCGATGGCGACTACGAGACCATCGGTGGTCTGGTGATGCACGAACTCGGCCACATCCCGGTCGAGGGCGACACGGTGCAACTGCGGGCGTTCGATCCCGATGCACCCGTCAATGATCCGCCGCGCTGGCAGGCCACGGTCGCCCGGATGGACGGCCGCCGGGTCGACCTGCTGGACCTGGTGAAGGTCAAGACCCCGAAGTCCGAGGGGCCGCTCTGATGGGCGACCTCTTCGCACTGCTGCTGACGATGCTGCTGATCGCGGCCAACGCGTTCTTCGTCGGCGCCGAATTCGCACTGATCTCCGCGCGCCGCGACCGGTTGGAAACCCTCGCCGAACAGGGCAAGCGCAGTGCGGTCACCGTCATGCGCGCCGGGGAGAACCTGGGCGTCATGCTCGCCGGCGCCCAGTTGGGCATCACGGTGGGATCGATCGCACTCGGCCGGGTCGGCGAACCCGCAATCGCGCACCTGCTCTCCCCCGTCTTCGATCTCTTCGGGGTGCCCGACGCACTGCTGCACACGGTGTCGTTCGTGGTGGCGATCACCATCGTGGTGATCCTGCATGTGCTGCTGGGCGAGATGGTGCCCAAGAACATCGCACTGGCCGGTCCGGAGAAGGCGGCGATGCTGCTGGTGCCGCCATACCTGTTGTGGGTCAAGATAACCCGGCCGATCATCGCGGTCTATGACTGGTGCGCGCGCACGGTCGTGCGAGCCCTGGGAGTGGAGCCCAAGACCGAACTGGAGAACACCGTCTCGATGGTCGAGCTTGCCGAGATGATCAGCCAATCGCGCTCCGAGGGTCTGCTGGACCCCGAGGAGCACACCCGGCTGTCCCGGGCCCTGCAGATCCGCAACCGGGTGGCCGGTGACGTCGCGGTCCCGTTGGACCGGATCCGTGCCGTCACAGCGGCGGCCGCCGGCGACGGGCCCAGCGTGGCCGACATCGAGGAGGCGCTCGCCGCCACCGGCTATTCCCGGTTCCCGGTAGTGGATGCGGGCGGCAGATTCCTCGGCTTCGTGCACATCAAGGACATGTTGGATCTGGTGGATCATCCCGGTGCGGTGGTGAGCGCCTCGGCGGTGCGCTACCTTCCCCGTTTGCCCGCCACCATCCCGCTGCCCGAGGCGCTGTCGCAGTTGCGCGCCAACAACAGCCACCTGGCCCTGCTGACCGGCGCCGACGGCGAAGTCTCCGGCATGGTCGCCCTGGAGGATCTCGTCGAGGATCTGGTGGGGACGGTGCGCGACGGCACGCACCGTGGCTGAACCGGAGATTCTGGCGCCATCGGTATGGATGCCACGGGCCGACGCCCATCGCCGCCGGGTGGCGGCCTTCACCGCCGGCCACCCGGCGAGCGCCGGCCACGGCCAGCGCCATCCGGTGTGGGACTTCTTGTTCACCTACTACAGCCTGCGGCCGCGCCAACTGCGCGTCTGGCACCCCGGACACGGCGCCGTTCTGGCCGGCCCCGAGGCCGGGCAGTACCTGACCCGCACCGGCTATTGTGCGGTGGCCGACGGGGCGACGGTGAGCCCGGACTACCTTCGATCACGTTGCGGCACCGTCGTTTTCGTCGCGAACCTGCTGCGGTCGACAACCACACGGGCGGCCAGGTTCGGCTGCTTCGGGATGCATGAGTGGGCCATGGTCTACCGGGCGGGCGGGGTGCGCCACACCGGTGTTCCGCTGAGGCTGGGCCCGGCGGGAACCGACGCCGTCGTTGAGTCACTGCCGCTGCGGTGCAGCCACTTCGACGCATTCCGGTTCTTCACCGCACCGGCCGCCGAACGCAACGACGGCCGGCCGACCCGCTCAGAGCAGTCTGAATGGGAACAGCCGGGCTGCCTGCACGCCAACATGGACCTGTACAAATGGTGCTACAAACTCGGGCCACTGATCGATTCCGCTCTGCTGCTGGCCTGCCTGGAACTGGCCGCCGACGCCCGCGCGCTGGATATGCAGGCAAGCCCGTATGACCTGCGCGAATTCGGGTTTGAGCCGATCGCTGTTGAGGAACCCGCCGGCCGTGCCGAGTATGTCCGCCGGCAGGGCCTGGTGGCCGACCATGCCGCCCCGCTCCGCGCAGCGCTCCTGGAGTGCTGCGAAGAGCTGCTGGCCCACGAAGACGCCGGTGGCCCGGCGCGGCGCGCCGTCAGAGCGGCATCGGCCGACGGATAGGATCGTCACGACTTTCCTTCAGGGAGGAACCATGACGAACCGGGTGGTCGTAGGCGATCTGCGGGTTGCGCAGCCGCTGTACGACTTCATCACCGACGAGGCTCTGCCGGGCACCGGCATCGACCCCGATACCTTCTGGTCCGGCGTCGACAAGGTGGTCGCCGACCTCACCCCCCGCAACGCCGAACTGCTGGCCCGCCGTGACGAACTGCAGGCACAGATCGACAGGTGGCACCGTCAGCGCGTCATCGGCGGCTTCGAACTGGCCGATTACCAGCAGTTCCTCGGCGAGATCGGCTATTTGCAGCCCGAGCCCGGGGATTTCACCATCACCACCGCCGGCGTGGATCCGGAGATCACCTCGACCGCGGGGCCCCAGTTGGTGGTGCCGATCCTCAATGCCCGCTTCGCCCTCAACGCCGCCAACGCCCGGTGGGGCTCGCTCTACGATGCCCTCTACGGCACCGACGTGATCAGCGAAGAGGACGGGGCGCAGAAGGGCAGCGGATACAACACGGTCCGCGGCGCCTTGGTCATCGCCTACGCACGACAGTTCCTCGACGACGCTGTCCCTCTGAGCTCCGGAAGCTACCGCGACGCAACCCGGTTCCTGGTCTCCGAGGGGCTTCTCGAGGTTTCGATGAGCAACGGCGACGTCACCGGCCTGGCCGACCCCGCACAGTTCGCCGGCTATAACGGCGAGCCGGACGATCCGACCTCGGTTCTGCTGGTGCACCACGGGCTGCACATCGAGATCCTGTTCGACCGCGAATCGCCGATCGGCTCGACCGATCCTGCCGGCATCAAGGACGTGGTGCTGGAGTCCGCGATCACCACGATCATGGACTTCGAGGACTCCGTCTCGGCCGTCGACGCCGACGACAAGATCCTCGGCTACCGAAACTGGTTGGGGCTCAACAAGGGTGACCTCGCCGAGGAGGTCAGCAAGGGCGGCAAGAGTTTCACCCGCGTACTCAACGCCGACCGCACCTACACCGCCGCTGGGCCGAATGTCGCCGACGGATCGGCTCCGGACCGGTCGACTTTGACCGTGCCCGGCCGCAGCCTGCTCTTCGTCCGCAACGTCGGGCATCTGATGACCAACGACGCCATCGTCGACTCCGAGGGCAACGAGATCTACGAGGGCATCCAGGATGCGCTGTTCACCAGCCTGATCGCGCTGCACGGGCTCAGCGGCCAGAACAGCCGCACCGGGTCCGTCTACATCGTCAAGCCCAAGATGCACGGCCCCGACGAAGTCGCGTTCACCTGTGAGCTGTTCAGCCGCGTCGAGGACGTCCTCGGATTGCCGGCCAACACCATCAAGGTCGGCATCATGGACGAGGAGCGCCGCACCACCCTGAACCTCAAGGCCTGTGTGAAGGCGGCCGCCGATCGGGTGGTGTTCATCAACACCGGATTCCTGGACCGCACCGGCGACGAGATTCACACCTCGATGGAAGCGGGGCCGATGATCCGCAAGGGCGAGATGAAGACCCAGCCGTGGATCCTGGCCTACGAGGACCAGAACGTCGACGTCGGCCTGGCCACCGGTTTCTCCGGGCGCGCCCAGATCGGCAAGGGCATGTGGGCGATGACCGACCTGATGGCCGACATGGTGGCCCAGAAGATCGGCCAACCCCGGGCGGGCGCCACCACCGCGTGGGTCCCCTCGCCCACCGCCGCCACCCTGCACGCCATGCACTACCACTACGTCGACGTCGCCGCGGTCCAGCGGGAACTGGCCGGCAAGCGTCGCAGCAGCATCGAGCAGTTGCTCACGATCCCGCTGGCCCGGCGTGAGCTGGCCTGGACGCCGGCGGAGATCCACGAGGAGGTCGACAACAACTGCCAGTCGATCCTCGGCTACGTGGTGCGCTGGATCGACGCCGGCGTGGGCTGCTCGAAGGTGCCCGACATCCACGACGTCGCGCTGATGGAGGACCGGGCCACCCTGCGGATCTCCAGCCAGCTGCTGGCCAACTGGCTGCACCACGGCGTGATCACCGAAGACGACGTCAAGACCAGCCTGCGGCGGATGGCCGCGGTGGTCGACGAGCAGAACGCCGAGGATCCCACCTACCGTCCGATGGCACCGGACCCCGACGGCAGCATCGCCTTCCAGGCCGCCCAGGAACTCATCGTGTCCGGTGCTACACAGCCCAGCGGCTACACCGAGCCGATCCTGCACCGGCGCCGCCGTGAGCGCAAAGCCAGCCTCGGCCTGTAGATCCCGGCCGCCACCTGACGAAAGAGGACCACGACGCCGATGGGCAGGCACAGCTTCCCGGGAACCGGGGAACCCGTAGACGAACCGGCTGAGCCTGACGACGCCAATCCGCCGTCGGGACGCATATCGCGACCGTCCACCGGACGGATCCCCCGGGCGCAGAGCGGCTGGCAGGGCCGGCGCCGCCGCGAGGACGGGGCACGGCGCGGGGTGAGTATCGGCGTGATCGCCGCACTGGCCACCGTGGTGGCTCTGGTCGGCGCGATCATTCTGTGGCGCTTCTTCGGCAACGCGCTGTCCCGCCGGTCCTCGGATGCGGCGCAGGAGTGCCTGGGTGGTACGGCCACCATTGCCGTGGTCGCCGACCCGTCGATCGCCGACACCATCGCCTCGTTCGCGGAGAACTACAACGCCGATGCCACTCCGGTCGGCGACAAATGCGTGAATGTGACTGTCAGACAGGGCGATTCGGAGGCTGTACTCAGCGGACTCAGCACCACCTGGCCGTCCGAACTCGGCGGACAGCCGGCCTTGTGGCTACCGGCCAGTTCGATGCAGTCCGCACGGCTGCAGTCCGCGGTCGGCAAGCAGGTGGTCAGCGACGCCCGCTCCCTGGTGACCTCGCCGGTGGTGCTCGCGGTCCGCCCGCAACTGAAGAATGCCCTCGCGCAGGACGGGTGGGCGGCGTTGCCGGGCCTGCAGACCAACCCGACGGCACTGGACGCCCGTAACCTTCCCGGCTGGGGCTCACTGCGACTGGCCCTGCCCGCGGTCGGCGCTGCCGACGCCTCGTATCTGGCCGCCGAGGCCGTTGCCACCACCTCGGCCCCGCCCGATACCCCGCCCACCGACGGACTCGGCGCCGTGAGCGCGCTGCTGTCCGGACAGCCCAGGCTGGCGGGCAACACCGCCCAGCAGGCCTGGGACGCGCTGATGGCTCCCGGTGACCCTGCGGCCGCGCCGGTGCATGCCGTCGTGATCACCGAGCAGCAGTTGTTCTCCCGTGCCGCCGGGCTGTCGGATGCCGGCAACGCGGTCGCCGAATGGGTTCCCAGCGGTGCAGCCGCCATCGCCGACTACCCCACCGTCCTGCTCTCCGGGCCGTGGCTGAGCGAGGAACAAGTCACCGCCGCAAGCGAATTCGCCCGGTTCATCCGCAAGCCCGAGCAGTTGGCCGAACTGGCCAAGGTCGGCTTCCGCGCGGCGGACATCAGCCCCCCGGCCAGTGACGTGGTGAACTTCCCCGCCTTGGCGGCTCCCCTTCCGATCGGCGACGACGCGACGCGCACGGCTCTCGCCGCCCCGGTGGCGCCGGCCGTCGAGGCCACCACCACAGTGATGCTCAACCAGAACCTGACCGGTGTCAGCGGCCCCCTCAAGGACCGGATCATGGTGTTGCCGCCGAACGCGGCCGTCGGATTGTGGACGTTCAACGGCACCGACAGCGCCGCGGCGGTGCCCATCGGTCCGGTATCGGAGGACATGGGCGGTCAGCCGCGCTCGGCTGCCTTGGCGCTGGCACTGGACGGACTGGCGCCGTCCGGCGGCGGCGGGGTGTCGTTCACCACGTTGCGGCTGGTGTACGGGGATGCGCTGGCCAACTTCCGGCCCGGACAACCGAATTCGGTGCTGCTGATCACCACCGGCGCACACACCGACCGGACGCTGGACGGTCAGGGCCTGCAGGACTTCGTGAAGGACGCCGTCGACCGCAACCGCCCCGTTGCGATCAACGTCGTCGACGTCGGCGACGACCC
>JBAXUD010000110.1:0-8792 GCA_037129875.1 Mycobacteriaceae bacterium | reverse complement strand
CCGTCGGAGACCCACTTGACGGTCTGCGAGCGCAACCGGTCGTCACCGGAGCCCGGCACGATGCCCGCGGCGATGAAATCGTCCAGGCTCAGGCCCCACAGGGACAGCGAGCCGCGGACCGGGAATCCGGCCCGGCCGAATGTCTGGTGCAGCAGATCGACTTCCTTGACCCCGGCGATCGCTCCGGTGGCCGGCTCGTGGATATAGGTGACCCCTGCCCTGGCGGCCAGCGCCGCGATGCCGGTGATCGCCGCAGAGATCACCTCCGGCGTCAGTGCGGGAAGCAGTTTCACGAAGCTCAGCATCGCGGCACTCTCGGCGACGATGCCGGTAAGCACGCCGTTGCGGGCTCCGTAGTCGCCGCCGGGCGGGTTGGTGGTGTCGGCGGTGATGCCGGCTGCCGCGTAGGCGGCGGAGTTGACGTAGAAGAAGTGCTGCGAGGCGTTCATCACCACGATCGGCACGTCGGTGGAGATCTGGTCGAGAAGCGCGGCGGTCAGATCGGGTTGGCCCGGCAACAGGCTCGGATCGAACAGTTGACCCACCACCGTCTGTCCCTGCGGGGTCGTAGCGGTCGCCGCCTTGAGCGCCGCCAGCACCGCGTCGAGGGTCTTGTTGGTGTACGGCGAGCAATCCACACCGTCGAACACCAACGCCGACGACACCAGGTGCAGGTGCGGCTCGACGAAACCGGGCAGGATCGAACCCGTCTTGTGCTCAAGGATTCTGGTGGCCGGGCCGACGAACGACTCGAGATCGGCGCGCGATCCGACCGCCAGGATGCGGCCGCCGGCCACCGCCATCGCCTCCGCCCGGGGGGCGGCGTCGTCCATGGTGATCAACGATCCGCTGACAAGAAGCTCTGCCTTGTCGGCGTTTTCGCGGCGATGCGGACTCGCGGTGCGCTCGGCGGGCGCGACTCCGGCGAAGGAGGCTCGCGCGGTGTTGGCCGGATGGGGTTCGCAGCAGCCTGCGGTGTGGGAGTGCTCAGACACGTGGTTTTCCTCAGCAGTGCGGCGGAGCGGACACTTGCGAGACTACGGATACTTGCGATACTACGGGGCGCGGCACGTCCACCCCGGAAAACGTGCGGTACCGTCAGGCTGTGCCCGAACCCGGCCTGGCCGCGGGGAGTCCCAATGACCAACTCTGACAACGAATGCCGCCCGTCCGGATGACCCGCGCCGACATCCTCGTCGTGGGAGCCGGTCCGGTGGGCCTGACCGCGGCACTCGCCCTGACGCACGGCGGTCTGCGCGTCGACGTGGTCGAGGCCCGCCCGGCGCCGGGAAGCGAGTCGCTGGCGGCGACCTTCCACCCGCCGACGCTGCAGATCCTGGCCGACCTGGGCGTGGACCTGACCGGCCGGGGTCTGCAAGCCCGCACGATCTGCCACCGGGCAGCGGACTCCGCGGTGCGGACGCGTTTCGCCCTAGCCGAACTCGCCGCTGATACCGCCCACCCCTACCGGCGTCATCTCCCGCAACTTCAGGTCTGCCACATGATTCTGGACAAGCTGCGCGGCACTGAGCTGTGCCGGGTGCGGTTCGGTGAGCGGGCCAACCCGCAGAGCACCGGCGGCTACCGGTGGGTGTTCGCCGCCGACGGGGCCGACAGCGGCCTGCGGACAGCAGCGGGTGTCGGTTTCGACGGCGAGGGGTACGCCGGCACGGTCGTGCGGCTGATCTGCGATCCGGTGGGCTTCGAGGGATGGGATCCGGTGACCTACGTGGCCGCGGCGACGGAGTCGGTGAGTGTGCTGCGGATGGCCGATCACGTCCGGGTCATCGTTCGCATCGGCAACGAAACCAACACCGACGCCGACACCGACGCCGATGACCTTCGGGACTGCGCACTGCGCATCGCCACCCGGGTGACCGGGGTGCAGCCGAGCGTGCGGTCGTGGTCGCCGTATCAATCCCGACGGATGATGATCGCCACCAATCTGGTCGACAACGTGATATTCGTCGGAGACAGCGCGCACGTCACCACGACTCGAGGCGGGATGAACATGAATGCAGGCATTCACGATGCGGCGGTGATCGCCTCGGCACTGGCCCGCGACCCCGGCTGTGTCCCCGAGGCCGCCGCAGCGCGGCTGGCGGTGGCGCGCGACATGCTGCTGCCGCGGACCCACGAGACGCTCGACGATCCGATGTCTCGGCTGCAGCGGGTCATGGCGTTGAGCGCAAACCCGAAGGAGCGCCGGGACTTTCTGCGCCGCGGCGCCATGCTGGACATGGTGAGCTGGCCATGAAGCACCCGCAGTTCCCCGAACTGGCCTGGCTCGCCGATGACTGCCTGCGGGTCGGTGTGGTGGTTCCGCCGTCCAACCCCGTCGTCGAGCCGGAACTCGACGCACTCCTCGGCGACGACATCATCCTCTACAGCGCACGTCTGCCGCGTTTCACCGGCACGACCCTTGAGCAGCGCAACCAGCTGTACGTGCCGGCCTACGCCGAGGCGCTCGACAGCCTCGAAGGTATCGAAGCGGTCTGCGCCTACATCGCCATGACCGGGCCGATCTACCAGTTCGGCGTCGAGGGCGATCGTGAACTCTGCATGCAACTCAGCAACCAGTTTGAATTACCGGTCCGGACAGCCAGTTTGGCCATCCATGACGCGTTGACCTCGTTGGGGATCAATCGGATTCATCTGGTGTCGCCCTATCCCGGCTGGCTCACCGAGCAGACCGTGGCCTACTGGTCGGGTGCCGGGATCAATGTCGTGGCGGTGGACCATCTGCTGGGCAAGGGTGAGGAGTTCCGGGCCTACGAAATGCAGACCGACGAGGTGGTCGAACATCTCCGCTCGGTTGATCCTGAACCCGACTGCGCGCTGCTGCTCACCGGAACCGGCATGGTCAGCATCGCCAGCATCTATGCGATGGGTCACCGCTGCCGGGCCCCGATCCTGTCGTCGAATCTGTGTGGGGCGTGGTGGATTCTGGGTGAGTGCGGCGATCGACCGGGTAGCGGCCTCTACCGGCGGATGGCACCGGCTCACCTGCCTGCTCACCACATTCCAGGTCAATGATCAGCGACATTTTGCTCGATCTTGTTGCGCCACTGGTTGATCCGGAACGCAGACTGCCCAGCGATGTGGAGACCCGGGCACGCTGGCTGGTTCTGGACAGCGTGGGATGCGCGATCGCCGGGAGCCGGGCACCGACCGTGCAGTCCTGGTTGGATCGGCACCGTCTGAGCGGCGATCCGTACGGCGTTGCCGCCGAGGGTCCCGCGACCGCCGATGTGGGCGCGGCGATGGCGCTGACGATGGGCGCCTGCTGGGACGAGGCCTGCGAGGGTCATGCCGGCGCGCACGGCAGACCGGGCATCGCAGCGCTGGGTGCGATCTGGCCGTCCGTGCTCGACATGAGCCTCGGCGAGTTCCTGCGGGCAGTGGTGGTGGGTTACGAAGTGGGTGCCCGGATGGGTGCTGCGCTGCGGATCGCCCCCGGTATGCACGTCGACGCGAACTGGCCGTCACTGGGCGCGGCCGCGGCCGCAGCGTGCGCGATGGGCCTGGATCCCGAACGCATTGTCACCGCGGTCGGAATCGCGGCCTGTCAGTTGCCCGCCTCGCTCTACCGGCCCGTCGAGACCGGGGACAGCGCCCGCAACACCTATCTCGGCCACGCCGCGGTGCTGGGGCGGATGGCCGCACAGTCCTCAGCGGTCGGGATCACCGCGCCACGGGACGCCGTGGAGAGCTATGCGCGGGTCGCCTACGGCAGGGTGGCGGTCACGGTGCCTGACGTGAGCGGCTTTGAGATCCTCTCTGGTTACTTCAAGGAATACGCCGCGGTGCGTCACGTCCACTACGCCGCCCGGGCCGCCTCGGAACTGAGGGGCGACGTGCCACCGGAAGACATCCACGCGATCGAGTTGTGGACCTACCCCGAGGCAATTGTGTACTGCGGAATCCGTTCTCCGCGAACACCACTGCAGGCACAGTTCTCGCTGTCCTTCGGGGTCGCCGCCATGCTGCGCTGGGGAAGGTTGGACCCGGGGGTCTACCGGATTTCCGACTTCGACGACCCGCTGCTGCGTTCCCTGGAGGGCAAGGTCGTCATCCACGAGGAGTCCGGCTGGGCCGGGCAGCGCGCCGCACGGTTGCGACTGACCCGGTCGAACGGCCAGACCAATGAAACATCGGTCTCGGCCGTGCGCGGCGACGTGTCGATGCCGTGGTCGCAGGCGACGCTGACGGAGAAGTTCCTGAGGTACTGCGCGGGTTCGGTGAGCCCGGAGCGCGCCGGGTCACTGGCCGACCATCTGCTGCGGGCTCCGTTGAGCGACAGGGTTTTTCCGCCGGGATGACCGTCCGGGTCAGTATTCGATACCGCTGAGCAGCGACCCCGCGGCCTCGGTCGCCCAGTAGGTCACGATGATGCTCGCCCCGGCTCGGCGGATCGACAGCAGCATCTCCACGATGGCCGCATCGCGGTCCAGCCTGCCGGCTGCGGCCGCCGATTCGATCATGGCGTACTCGCCGGAGACCTGGTAGGCCGCCACCGGAATCGTCACCGCGCCGGCGACGTCGGCGATCACGTCGAGGTAGGGCAGGGCAGGCTTGACCATCACGATGTCGGCGGCTTCGTCGACGTCGAGCAGGACCTCCCGCAGCGACTCCCTGCGATTGCCGGGGTACTGCTGATAGGTCCGCCGGTTTCCGGTCAGTGAGGACTCCACCGCGTCGCGAAACGGCCCATAGAGACTGGAGGCGAACTTCGCGGCGTAGGCCAGGATCCCCACCGACTGGTGACCGGCGGCATCCAGTGCCGTGCGGATGGCCCCCACCTGACCGTCCATCATGCCGCTGGGCGCGACCATGTGCGCCCCCGCATCGGCCTGTGCCACAGCGACTTCGGCGAATCGGAGGATGCTGGCGTCATTGTCGACGTCGCCGTCGTCGCCGAGCACACCGCTGTGTCCGTGGGTCGTGTACTCGTCGAGATTGAGATCGGCGATCACCACGGTTTTCTGCCCCACCTCGCCGACCACCGCGCGCAGCGCCCGCTGCAGAATGCCATCGGGATCCGATGCCTCCGCGCCGATTTCGTCCTTCGTCGACGGGATGCCGAACATCATGATCCCCCCGACACCGGCCGACGCGGCTTCGGCCGCAGCCCGCACGGCGGAGTCAACCGAGTGCTGGAACACTCCCGGCATGGAAGGGATCTCCCGCGGCCGGTCGATGCCGTCGCGGACGAAAATCGGCTGAATGAGGGCGGACGGCGCCAGACTGGCCTCTGCGGTGAGGCGCCGCAACGCGGCGGTTCGCCGCAACCGACGGGGTCGGTGGCGACCGGGCAGGGCGCGGGAGATCTCGATCGTGGACCCACTTGGCTGGTAGGACTGTCGAATGGGCGGCAAAGAAACTGTTCGTTCGGTTAACTTAGACGCGAGCGTCGTTACAGTCCATCGGGGTGGTCGCCGCGCCCAAGGCGGTTGGCTCAGACGGCGATGACACCGGCGTCAGGCCATCCGCGCGCCAATCGGTGGTCGGTGGTGAGCAACGGCCAGTTGCGCTGCTCGGCGAGTTCGACGTAGAGGGCGTCTGTCAGGCGAAGCACCTCCCGGCGCGCCCAGGCACCGGCCAGAAGTGGGCCAAGGTCGTGACGGGTCACCGGTGCGCGCACCAAAGCCGCCAGCGCGGCGTCGGCCCGATCGGAGTCGAGAACCCCGGCGCGCTGCAGTCGGCCGAGCGCGGAGATGACCTCGGCATCGAAGTGCGCCGGTGCGTGCAGGATGGTTTCGGCCAGCCGGGCCTGCACCGCGGGTGCGCGGTCGGTGCGGGCGAGCAGATCGACCATCGCGCTGGCGTCGATGACGACGTGTTCGCTCACGCGCCGAGTTCGTCGCGGGCGGCGTCGATCGCGTGGAGCACGGCTTCGTGGGTGACGCGGCCGGCGGCGGTGTCGAGGCCGGCTAACCACGTGGCGGTCGCGGTGTCGTCCAGTTCCGCGGTGATCGCGGCCTGCGTCAGCGCGGACACGTTCAGCCCGCGGGCCCGCGCCCGCTCCGCCAGCTCATCGGGAACATACACGTTCAACCGTGCCATACACACTAATATACACATAGACTGGCCTACTTGCTGGGGACCAGGGTCAAAATGGGCTTCGGCACAACCGATTCAGCCAGGAATAGCCCCTCGCCTCGGCTGACGAGCGCCCGCAACGGGGTGCGGGCGATCGTGGCCACCAGCCATCTCAGTAACGGTCGTGCCACGGCGTACCCGAGCAGACCCACCAACGCCCCGAGTGCGAACCCGGCGAGGACGTCCTGCGGGTAGTGCGCACCGATGTACACCCGCGCAAAGCCCATCACGACCGCCGCCAGTGCCGCGAATAGACCCAGGCGCCTACTCACCAGCCAAAGTCCGACCGTCGCGGCGCCGGCCATGACGGCGTGGTCGCTGGGAAATCCCGGATCGGTGTTGCAGTGCAGCACGACGATGTCGTGCAGCGCGTTACACGGGCGGACCTCGCCGACGGCGTCGGCGATCGGCTGGTTGATCCCCAGAGCCGCAAGAACACCGAGCGGTGTCCACAACGCCGCCGTCATGCGCCGGGCGTCACCCGCCCTGCGGGCCGTCCACCATCCGGCGAGCATCAACACCGCGAACAACGCGGTTCCGTAAGCGGCATAACCGGACACGATGGGGTGCAGCCACGCGGTGTCGCGTGCGAAATGATTGATGGCGTAGAAAATTCGCGTGTCGAGGTTCACCGGGCTCTCTCAACGTTCTCATCTCCGCGCATCGGCACAACGTACCGGCAGTGCCGGACCGTCTCAGCCCCGCGCGGCGCCTAGGACCGCGAGTCTCTGCCGGTATTCGGGTTCCTCGATCTCACCTCGTGCGAATCGCGCCGCCAGGAGCTGTTGGGTTTGGTGTTGGTTGTGTGAAGATTCGCTCAAGAGCGGGAGGTCGTGCGGCGGCACGGCACGATGAGGGAATGGATCTCATCTCGGAGGCCGCTTCCGACGCTGCGGACTTGGGTTATCGAGCCCTGGTGGTCGACGACGAGGCGGCACTGGCCGACGTTGTCGCCAGCTACCTGCGCCGCGACCACTTCGAGGTGACGGTGTGCCACACCGGGGCCGAGGCGCTGTCGGTGGCGCGGGAAGTCGATCCCGACGTCGTGGTGCTCGACCTTGGGCTGCCGGGCATCGACGGACTCGAGGTCTGTCGGCAGTTGCGGACGTTCTCCGACGCCTACGTGGTGATGCTGACCGCCCGCGACACCGAGATGGACACCATCGTGGGGCTGTCGGTCGGGGCCGACGACTATGTGACCAAGCCGTTCAGTCCGCGGGAGTTGGTGGCCCGCATCCGGGCCATGCTGCGCCGGCCGCGCACCGTCGGCGCGCCAGCCGAAGCGGTGCTACCGGCGCGGGTGTTCGGCGCTTTGTCGATCGACGTCGCCAGCCGCCAGGTGTTCCTGGCCGGAGAGCCGATCCCGTTGACACGCACCGAGTTCGACATCCTCGCCGCCCTGTCGTCGCGGCCGGGTGTGGTGTGGAGCCGCGGTCAGCTCATCGACGCGGTGTGGGGCCAGCCGTGGGTGGGCAACGACCATCTCGTCGACGTGCACGTCGGACACTTGCGCCGCAAACTCGCCGATGACCCCGCCGACCCCAGATTCGTGTTCACGGTTCGCGGCGTGGGCTACCGGATGGGAACCGGAGAATGAGCGCGCCGACCGGCTTCGGGATGCGCCGGCGGCTTCTGCTCGCCCAGACGCTGGTCCTGCTCGCGGGCGGGGTCACCACCTGGCTGGTGGCCTCCGTGGTCGGACCGCCGCTTTTTCGCGAGCACCTGCACCGGGCCGGGGTGGCTCACGACTCCAACGAGCAGTTCCACGCCGAGCAGGCCTACCAGCACGCCACTGCGCTGTCGATCGCGGTGGCGATCACCGTCGCCGCGTTGACCGCGTTCGTGGTCACCGCCTACCTGAGCCGGCGTCTGCAGCGCTCGATCGCGGAGCTGTCGGCTGCGGCGTCCGCGGTCGCCGAGGGACACTACGACATTCGGGTCACCCCTCCTCAGCTGGGCGACGAATTCGACGATCTGGCAGTCGCTTTCAACCGGATGGCCGAACGCCTCCAATCGGTGGAGTCCACCCGCCGTCAACTGTTCGGTGATCTCGCCCACGAGATCCGCACACCGGTGTCGGTGCTTGAGGCATATCTGGAAGCCGTCGAGGACGGGGTGAAAACCCTTGACCCCCAGACCATCGCGATGCTGCGCGAGCAGACCGGACGGCTGGTGCGGTTCTCGGCCGACGCTGCCGCTCTGGCCCAGGCCGAGGAAGGCCCCGCCGCCATCGCGCCGGGATGGGTGGACTCGGGTGATCTCGTGGAGGCGGTGAGGGCCGCGGTCACGGACCGCTATGCCGCCAAGGGCGTCGAGCTCCACACCGATGATGACGCCGGCCGGTTGTGGGCGGACGGGCAACGGCTGAACCAGGTGTTGAGCAACCTGCTCGACAACGCGCTGCGGCATACGCCCGCCGGGGGTCACGTCAGGCTCACCGCCTCCCGCGTCAGCACCGAGGTGGTGTTCACCGTCGTCGACGACGGCGAGGGGATTTCCGCTGAGCATCTGCCGCACATCTTCGAGCGGTTCTATCGCGCCGATTCCGCCCGCGACCGGGGGCGCGGGGGCTCGGGGATCGGACTGGCCATCGTCAGGGCGTTGACCGAGGCCCACGGCGGGCGCGCCAGCGTGGCCAGCCGTGGGCCCGATTACGGCACCACGTTCACCGTCGCGGTACCGGCTTTCCC
>JBAXUD010000011.1:0-19244 GCA_037129875.1 Mycobacteriaceae bacterium | reverse complement strand
GGCTCCGGGCGCGCCCGCCCAGCCCGGGCCCGCCGCAACCGCGCCACCGGCCGAGGGTTCACCGCCGCCGCCGGCGGAAATTCCTCCCGCCCAACCTATTCCGCCCGCTGACGGGACGGTGGTGGCGCCGAGCGCCTTCACCCCCGATGGCAGCGGTCCATCGGTCGCCATCGCCACCTACGACCCGAAGAGCGGTCAGTTCGCCACCCCGGACGGCACGGTGGCGCGACAGGCCGATGTCGTGAGCGGAGGCGGCCAGCGCTCCTGGACCGATCTGATACCGACGGGCTGATCGAGAACGACGAGTCGGTTCAGCCGACCTTGACGAGTTTGAACGGCATGGTGATGTGTATCGCGAGGCTGCGCCCGCACGCCCCGCTCGGGCCGGTGGTGGCGTCCTCGCCGATCAGGGTGTTCGACGACGGGTCTGTGTTGTCGCCGTCGGACGTCATCCTCTTGAACCGGAACACCTGAAACCCGTCGGCAGACGACCCGTCCGGGCACGGCATCCAATGCGGCACAATATGTTTGACGTACCACTCGCCACCGGTTTGGTAGATCGGCGCGGTCCAGCCCTGGTCGCTGGTCACCGTTCCGGTGCATTCGGTGGGGTAGCTGCATTCCGATGAGATCGTCCAGATGGCCCGAACGCTGTTCTGGTTATGGAACACGTCGTTGCTCCGGGCCCATTCGCCGTTGGAGGTCGCGGTGAATGTGCCGTTGAGCGCCCATTCCGCGGCGTGGGCCGGAGGCGCGACAGCGACTCCGGCGATCAACGCCGCCGCTGCGATCACCACACCACGCATGACTGTCTCCTCAGGCTCTCCAATGATTATTCCCGCTGCCGGCCGGACGATTCGGGTGTTTCGCCGTTCCGCGCCATGTCCAGGGCGGCCAGGTGACTGAACAGCATGGAGGCCCCGATCGGGTTGCCACCGCCGGGGTAGGTGGTGCCGCTGACCGCAGCCATGGTGTTGCCCGCGGCATACAGCCCGGGGATCGGGCGTCCGCCGGCATCGAGCACCCGCGCCCGGGTATCGGTGCGCAGGCCACCCTTGGTGCCGAGATCGGACAGTCCGAACGCTGCGGCGTGGAACGGCGGGGTGTCGATCGGCACCAGTGGGGGTTTGCCGCGGGAGAACGCGCGGTCATAAGCCTCGTCGCCGCGGCCGAAATCGGTATCGGCGCCGTCGACGACCATCCGGTTGAACCTTTCGACAGTGTCGGTCAGCGCGGCCGCCGGCACGCCGATGATCTCGGCCAGCCCGTCCAGGGTGTCGGCGGTCCGCCACAGTCCGGCGGCTCGGTAGTGCGCGGTTTCGACCATCGAGACGTTGGTCGCCTTGACCGGCGGCACCTCGCCGCGGCGGTCGTCGTAGACCAGCCAGAACGGCAGGCTCAGTTTTCCTGCCGCCATCTCGTCGATGATGGTCCGGCCGATCCGGTCGTACGGTGCGGATTCGTTGACGAACCGCCGGCCGGCCTGGTTGACGAAGATTCCGCCGGTGAACCACAGTGCGAACGCGGCGCGACCGTCGGGATGGACCAGGCCCGGTGACCACCAGGCCTGGTCCATCAAGTCGGTGTCGGCGCCGACCCGCATCGCCGCGAGGTGCGCTGCACCGGTGTTCCCAGGAGCGCCCATGCTGTCGGCCGGCCGGCCCGGAACACCGAAACGGCTACGCATCTCCGCGTTGTGTTCGAAGCCGCCGGTGGCCAGCAGGACCCCGCGGCGGGCCCCGATACGCACCAGGCGCCCATCGCGGCGAGCCACCGCGCCGACCACCCGTCCCTCGTCGACGATCAGGTCGACCAGTTCGGTCTCCCTGGTCAGATCCGCGTTCGAAAACTTTTGCAGTGCAAGCAGAAAGCGGCCGATCAGCGCCCGCCCGCCGATGAGCCGATCCGGGGCTGAGGCGCCCAGACGGTCATTGTCCAATGGGCCGCGCACCAGAGCCGCAGCTTCTCCGAGCTGTGCGCCGGGAAGCGGCGCCGCCACGATGTGCCGCATCCCGTCGAGCCGGGCCGCCGGCACTTTGCCGAAGTAGTCCGGCCACGGCAGAACGGCGAACTCGAAGGCCGGGTCGGCCTCGAGGTAGTCGATCAGCGGTGCGCCGCCATGCACGTAGGTCTCCTGCAGGTCATCCGGGGTGCGCTCACCGACAACCGCCCGGAAGTAGGTCAGCGCGGCATCCATGGTGTCGTCGGCGCCGGCCCGGCGCAGCACTGCGTTGCAGGGAAACCACATCCCGCCGCCGCCGGAATAGGCCGTCGTCCCGCCGAACTTGTCGCCTGCTTCCAGCACGGCAACCGAGAGGCCTTCGCGCGCAGCCGTGTACGCCCCGGCCAAAGCGCCGCCGGAACCGGCGACGATCACATCGACCGTCTCGTCGGCGGAGTCCACTGAATTGGCGGTCATCACCACCATGGTGGACCACGGCGCCCCCGGTTGTGACCAGCTGCTGGGAAACTGCTGGTAACAGTGTTCACATCTGCCTCAATCGTCACAGCTGCTGTTAGGCTGCTCCGGGGCCGATTCCAGATGCGGAAGCGGCCGCGAGCGAACGGCGCTGGAAGGAAAGCCATGGCGCAACTGTCGGAGCGCGACGCTCCGGACGGGCCGGCGACGGCTCAGCGCACGAGGCTGCCGGGCAAGGTGTCGAGGTTCAACTTGCTCAACCGCTTCAGCATCCAATCGAAGCTTCTCCTGATGCTGGTGCTGTGCACGTTCCTCGCCGCGGCGATCGTCGGAGGAATCGCCTACCAGACGGGGCGCAACTCGCTGCGCATAGGGGCGATCAACCGGCTCACCGAGATCATGGAGTCCCAGAAACGCACGCTCACCGCAGAGGTGAGCGATCTGCGCAGCGCGTTGATCACCTACACCTACGGCACCATGACGAAGAGTGCGTTGAGTGACTTCACCAACGGATTCGATCAACTGGCCAATGCCCAGGTCACCCCGGAGATGGACAAGGGGATCGTCGACTACTACAACTTTTTCGCGAAGGAGACCGAGAAGGACAGCGGAACCAGACTCGACGTCGGCGCCCTGCTGCCGACCTCCAACGCCGAACGGTACCTGCAGGCCAACTACACCGCGAAGCTTCCCACCAATGATTCCGCGATCGTCATGGACGACGAACGCGACGGCAGCGCCTGGTCGGCCGCCAACGCGAAGTACCAGGCTTTCTTCCGGGAGATCGTGACCCGCTTCGCCTTTGAGGATGCTCTGATCCTCGACGCGCGCGGCAATGTGGTCTACAGCGCTTATAAGAACACCGACCTGGGCACCAACATCCTTACCGGTCCATACAGTTCCTCGAAACTGCGCGACGCATACACAGAGGCCATGTCGAGCAACAAAGCCGACCGGGTGGTGTTCACCGACTTCGAGTTCTACCAGCCGGCCAACATGGCTCCCACCGCCTGGATGGTCGCTCCGATTCCGCCCACCGGTAGGCCGGAAGGTGTTCTGGCCCTCCAGTTTCCGATCACCAAGGTGAACAAGGTGCTCACCTTCGACAAGAAGTGGGCCGAGGCCGGTATGGGCGATACGGGGGAGACCATCCTCGCCGGGCCCGACTTCCTGATGCGGTCGGACTCGCGGCTGTTCCTGGAAGACCCCGAGAAGTACCGGCAGAAGGTCATCGCCGCGGGCACCCCGCCCGATATCCCCGACATCGCCATCCGGCAGGGCGGCACAACACTGGTGCAACCGCTGCCGCCGGAAGCTCATATCGAAGCCCAGAAGGGCAATACCGGGACCCTCATATCCACCGACTACCTCGGCGAAGAGACCATCCAGGCCTATGAGCCGACAGGCAGGATCGCCGACCTGCACTGGTCGATAGTGGCCAAAATCGACACCAAGGAGGCCTTCGCCCAGGAAGCGACCTTCACCCGCATCGTCGTGCTGGCAACCACCGGCATCATCTTCTTGGTCTGTCTGTTGGCCGCTGTCCTCGCGCAGGTGTTCCTGCGGCCGATCCGGCGGCTCGAAGCGGGTGTTCAGCGGGTCAGCGCGGGCGACTACAACGTCGACGTCCCGGTGGAGACCCGCGACGAGATCGGCGACCTCACCGGCATGTTCAACGAGATGAGCCACAGCCTGGCGGTCAAGGAGGACCTGCTCAAACAGCAGCGGAGCGAGATCCGCCGGCTGCTGAACTCGCTGATGCCTGCGGCCATCGCCGACAAGTTGCGCAACGGTGAGGAGATCACCGCCCGCGACCACCCCAACGTCACGGTGATCTATGCCGAGATCGCCGGTCTGGATCGTCTGCGGGCGCGATTGAGTTCCGACGAGTCGTTGAACATCTCCAACGAACTCATCCGTCAATTCGATGCCGCCGCAGAGGAATACGGCATCGAGCGGGTACACCTCATCCGCAACGGATACCTCGGCAGCTGCGGGCTCACCATTCCAAGGCTGGACAACATCCGCCGAACCGTGGATTTCGCGCTCGAATGTGAGCGGATCATCGAGCGGTTCAACAACGAGGCGTCGCTCAACCTCAACCTGCGCGCCGGTATCGACGCCGGCACCGTTAGTGCCGGTTTGGTCGGGGCGCCGTCGCCGGTGTTCGACATGTGGGGCACGGCGGTCAACCTGGCTCATCGGCTGCAGAACGGAATGCCGACGCCGGGCATCTACGTCACCGCACGCGTCTTCGACGCGCTCTCCGAGACCACATCGTTCACGTCGGCCGGATCCCTCGCCGTCGACGATGTCGTGGAGTCGGTCTGGCGGGTCACGGAGCCGAACTCGTGACCGATCTCCTGCAATCGTCATGGTTCTACTGGTCGATCGGCATCGCCGTCGGACTGCCGATCACCCTGATCGCCCTGACGGAATGGCAGCACACCCTGCGTCGCAGGGGCAGCAAGCTGATCGGTCCGGTCAGCCTGCTGCGCAACTTCCTGGTTCCGCTCGGTGCGCTGCTGATGGCGATGATCGGGGCCACCCAGATGGCGGCGCACGCGACCCCTGTACGCATCGTCAGCACCATGGTGGCGATCGGCGTGCTGATCCTGCTGTTGTCGGGCGTCCGGAACTCGGTCTTCGCCTCGGCACCGGAGAGCAGCTGGCGGCGTCGTATTCCGGCCATCTTCCTGGATGTCATCCGCTTCGGGCTCATCGCCGTGGGCGCCGGGTTGATCTTCGCCTACATCTGGGGTGCCAACGTCGGTGGTCTGTTCACCGCGCTGGGCATCGGCTCGATCGTCATCGGCCTGACGCTGCAGAACTCGGTCGGGCAGATCATCTCGGGTCTGCTGATGCTCTTCGAGCAGCCGTTCCGGCTCGGCGACTGGATCGAGACCGACAAGACCAGCGGTCGAGTGGTCGAGGTGAACTGGCGTGCGGTACATCTCAAAACCTCCAAGGGCATACAGATCACCCCCAACTCGGTGCTGGCCGGTCAGTCGTTCACCAACCTGAGCCGACCGGCCGACGAGCACGCGATCAGGATCGTCACCGTGTTCGCTGTCGAGGATCGACCGGACCGGGTCTGCGAGATGCTGGCTGGCGTCGCAGCCCAGCTACCGCAGTGCCGCCCCGACGCGACTCCGACCGCCATTCCGATCGGAGATCTCAAGTACCGCACCAAGATCCCGCTGAGTTCGCCCGCCGACGACGGAGACGCCGAAGCGACCTTCCGGCGCTGGATCTGGTATGCGTCCCGACGCGACGGTCTGCATCTCGATGAGGCTGACGACGTGTTCACCGACCCCCAAATGGTGGCGCACGCGATCCGGACCGTGGTCGCGCCCACCCTCCTGCTCAACGCCGACCAGCAGACCGAGATGGCCTCGCACGCCACCATTGAGCGTTACGGTTCCGGAGAGTTGATCTTGACAACCGGTGTTGTCCCCGAAGCGATGTCGTTTATCGTGTCGGGCACCGTGGTGCTCAGCGCGGATGCCGGTGACGGTTCGCGAGCCGAAGCTGGAACCCTTGAGGAGGGTTCATACATGGGCCAGAGCACGCTGGTCCGCCATCCGACAGCCGGCTCCTATCACGCACTCGATGAGGTCACGGTGGTGCGAGTCGAGCGGGATGCGATCGAGAAAGTGGTGCAGCGCAACCCGTTGCTGCTACAGGAATTCGGGCGTTCCATCGATGAACGGCGTGCCACGGTATTGCGGGCGCTGTCCGATGACACCGATGACACCGAGGACAGCGCCGCGGTCAGTCCGTCCTAGGCCGGCTCGGCGATTAGCCCCACTCGTGGTTCATCGCCCGCGAGTCCGTGATGTCCTCAACGGTCTCGATCTCCCGCAGACCCGGCCTGCCCGAGGCGATCAGCAGCATGCCGATCAGCCCGGTGAGCGCGCCGAGTCCGAAGATCACCGTGTAATTTCTCTCCGGGGGATAGCCGTTCGGGGCGTGGCTGAGCAACACCGCGACGATCGCCGCGGCGATCGAGGCGCCGACGGCCCGGGCGATCGCGTTGATGCTCGTCGCCACCCCCGTCTCGCCGGGTTCGACCTCTCGGACCACCAATGCAGGAAGCGCACCGTAGGCCAGGCTGATGTAGGCGTTCACCAAAATGCTCGCCACGACCACCTGCCAGGCGGCGGTGTGGGCGACTGCAAGCAGAATGAAACCCGCTATGCCCGTTACTGTTCCGGCGATGAGTACCGGGCGGGCTCCGTAGCGTTCGATGTACCGGCCGCTGGCCAGTGCGGTGACGAACCCGGCCACCGCGCCTGGCAGTAGGTAGACCACACTGGCCTGCAATACCGTGGCCCCGAATCCGTAGCCGCTGGCGCTCGGCGTCTGGACGAACCCGGTCAGACCCAGAAAGCCGAAGTAGAGCCCCATGCCCACCGCCACCGTCGCGGTGTTGGTCAGCAGCATCGAGCGGCGGGTCAGCATGGTCGTGGACACCAGCGGTTGATCGGACCGTCGCTCCCACCACCACCACAACCCCAGTGCCGCAACACCGATCACGGCCGCGATGACCGTCCGGGGTGAACCCCATCCCCACGTGTGGCCCTGGGTGATGGCCAGCAGAAGTGGTGACAGGCCCGTCGCCAGGCCGACCGCACCGACCCAGTCCACCGAACCTGTCGTCGCGCGGGGGCGCCGCGGAACCAGCGTCAGCACCGCCGCGATCACCAGCACCACGAAAGCGACGGTGAACCAGAACACCCGGTGGTAGCCGGCATCCCCGCGCATCAATAACCCGGTGATCACCAAACCCATCCCGCCGCCGAAGCCGAGCACCCCCGACAGCACTGCCATCGCCCCCATCAGCCGGTCCGGCGGCAATTCCTCACGCAGGATCGACACTCCGATCGGATACAGCGAGAACGACGCTCCCTGCAACACCCGCGCGACGATGAGCAACGGCAGCGACGAGGTGGTGGCGCCCAGCACCGACCCGGCCAGCACCACCACCAGGACCGCCAGCAGCACGTTCTTCTTGACGTTCAGGTCGGCCAGCCGGCCGATCAGGGGAGTGGTGGAGGCCGCCGCGAGCAGGTTGGCCGTCACCGCCCAGCTGACGGCGACGGGGGAGGCGTGCAACTGGCGCGCTATCACTCCCAGGACCGGTACCACGCTGGTCTGCAGGACAGCCACCGTGAGCGCCACCATGCCCATGGTCGCGACCAGAAGTCCCGGGCGGATGACAGTGCGGGCCGCAGAGGTCGCCTCGCTTCCCGACACCGCTGATCCCTTCGCTGCGCAAGCAACCCCGGGTTGATTATGTCGGCTAACCATCTGTGCGAGGATTCCGGGGTGTTCGCGGCTGCCACCCATTTCTTCGCCCGCGGCTCCGGGCTGGATGACGGCGTCTTTCATCCGACGGAAGCAGCCCTGAGCCGTTGGGGCAACGACTCGCTCAACGGCCCGGCCGTCGTCGGCCTCGCCGCCCGTGTCCTCGAACTCGAGTACGGAATGGACGGATTCCTGCCCACCCGCATGACGGTCGATCTGTTCAAGGCCGCACGCCGCGTTCCGACCGAGGTGGCCACCCGGCTCGTCCGGGCCGGTCGCCGGATCCGCAACTCCGAGTGCGACGTCCTGCAGGGCGGAATCCTGGTCGCCCGGGCGACGATGGTGGCCTACCGGCAGTCGGCACCGCCACCCGGTGCGGAATGGGTGGCCCAAGCGTCGTTCAACCCTCCCCCCGGGGTGACGGGCGCGGCGTACCTCATCGGCAGCGACGACTCGAAGTGGAGCCAGGCGGGAACCGAGCATCAGAACACCGCCCGCAAGCGGGTGTATCACCGCACCATCGACGTCGTCGGGGGCGAGCGGCCCAGCCCCTTCGTGCGGACCGTCGTCGCCGCCGAGGCCACCAGTCTGGTCACCAATATGGGCACCCGCGGCATCGGCTATATCAACGGCGACCTCACCGTCGCCCTGTCCCGGCTGCCTGAAGGGGATTACATTGGCGTGCAAGCAGATTCACACTGGTGTGATGACGGCGTGGCAGTGGGTGCGGCCACCTTGTTCGACGACGCGGGACCTTTCGGGACCGCGATGGTGACCGCTATCGCCAACCCCGCCGCGCAGATCGACTTCGGAACTCCGGATCCGGGGCCGACGCCGGGGGTCTGAGGGACAATCAAGGTATGAGCTCGATGGCATTTCTGCGCAATGACGAGATCGCCGTGGAGGCAGCCGGCGCAACGGTCGCCGGTCGGCTGACCGTGCCTGAGCAACCGCGCGGCATTGTGGTCTTCGCCCACGGTAGTGGCAGCAGCCGGCACAGCCCGCGCAATCGCTACGTCGCCGAGGTGCTTCAGGACGCCGGCCTGGCGACTCTGTTGTTCGACCTGCTCACCGAGGCCGAGGAGCGCGAGCGGTCCAACGTCTTCGACATCGGGCTGTTGGCGGCGCGGTTGGTTGATGTGACGATCTGGCTGCGTTCGGCCCGCGACGCGGCGGGCCTACAGGCGGGTTACTTCGGTGCCAGCACCGGCGCGGGAGCGGCATTGCAGGCGGCTGCAGATCCGCGGGTCGACGTATTCGCCGTGGTGTCCCGCGGCGGCCGCCCGGACCTGGCCGGTGAGTTCCTCGCCGAGGTCAACGCGCCCACCCTGCTGATCGTCGGCAGCCGCGACGACGTCGTCCTCGACCTCAACCGGCAGGCCGCCGCGGCGATGTCCGCAGAGTGTCAGGTGGCCGTGGTCGACGGTGCCACCCATCTGTTCGAAGAACCCGGGACACTCGAACAGGTTGCCGACTTGGCGCGGGAGTGGTTCCTCGATCACCTGACCCCGATTCCCTTGCGGCCGTGAGCAGTCGGGACGCGGTGCTGATCAGTGCCGAGCAGCTGATGGCCACCGGAGCACAGCCGACGGCGATCCTGGATGTGCGCTGGCGTCTGGACCAGCCCGACGGGCGCCAGGCCTACCTCGCCGGTCACATCCCGGGGGCGGTGTACGTGTCGCTGGAGGACGAACTCAGCGACCACACCCGCCCGGGGCTCGGCCGTCATCCGCTGCCGACGGGGGCCGCACTGCACGCGGCCGCCCGACGATGGGGTCTGCGGCGCAGTCAGCCCGTCGTCGTATACGACGACTGGAACCGGGCCGGATCGGCGCGGGCCTGGTGGGTGCTCACCGCCGCCGGACTCGGCGATGTGCGCATCCTCGACGGCGGTCTGCCGGCCTGGATCGCGGCCGGCGGTGAGCTTCAGTCCGGTCCGGTGAGCCTGCCGCCGGGTGACGTCGACGTCGTCCACGACGACCTGTATTCCGGTGGGCGGCCGGTGGTGACGGTCGACGAGATAGCCGGCGACGCGGTCACGGCAGTGATCGACGCCAGGGCGCCGGAACGCTTCCGCGGGGAGGTGGAGCCGGTGGACCCCGTCGCCGGTCACATCCCCGGCGCACGCAATCTGCCGAGCATGACGATGCTCGGCCCCGACGGACGGTTCCTGCCCGGGGCGGACCTGGCTGCCCTGGCCGACAAGCTCGGTGCCGGCCCATCGGCCGCGGTGTACTGCGGTTCCGGTGTCACGGCGTCAGTCGTACTGGCGGCGCTGAGCGCCGCCGGCATCGACGGGGCGCTGTTCCCCGGGTCGTGGTCGCAGTGGAGCGGCGAAGACCGGCCGGTGGAGACCGGAGCAGGAGCCTGATCCGGCGTTCAGTCCCGAACCCACACCGCAGTGCGACTGGGCGCCTCGGTGCGGGCGTGCGGGCCGCCGCCAAATCCCCTACCGGGAGCTTTACGGCTGCGAACTGCTGAGGTGACGACCTCCGGCGGTATGATGCATGACGGAAATCGGGGGGACCGGCGGGAAGAGGCAGCGATGATTCCGGCAGGTGTGGTGGGGCGTGTCGGTGGGCTGGCGGCCGCACTCGGTGCGGGCGTCGTCGTCGGACTTGCCGTGGCGGCGCCGGCGTCGGCCGACGAATCCGGCAGCGGGGATTCCAGCCCGCGGGCCGCTGCGACGCAGCACTCGGCAGGACGCTCAGCCGCCGGCGTCGGCGCCGCAGCGCGACGCGGGCCCCGCGCCGCGGCGGCGTCCACTGGGGGTGGTTCCGCAAGGCCTGCCTCCGTGGTCTCGGCGGGCCGCGTTGTCCGGTCCGCGTCCGCTGTGGCGATTCCTGCCCGGGTGTCACGCACGGTGCCACAGTCCGTGGTCCTCACCGCGCCGGCGGCGGCTACACCGGTGGTGCCTCAGTCGGCAGCTGCCACGCGCGGCAAACTCATCACGGTCTACAGGGGATTGCACTTCGTCCTGCCGGGCAGCCCGGCATTCTTCGTCAAGCAGGTGTCCGGCACCGGCACCTTCACCACCAACTCCGCCTATGACCTCACCGATGTCGACCAGTACGACTGGAACAAGTTCACCGGCATCGTCTTCTCCCCGCTGCAGCACGACCGGAACTCCGTCATGGTCGGCTGGCGCTACAACCTCACGACGCAGGAATTCGAGATTGCCCCGTTCTACAACGTGAACAAGGAGCGGATCCTGCCCAACGAGCAGACCGAGGTCATCTCGGTGCCCGCGGACGGGACATTCCAATACAGCGTCGACTACTCCGGCGTGACGATCCGTTACGGCGACAAGACGGTGTTCAAACCGTATCCGCCGGGGTTGACGCCGAACGTCTGGACCGCCTCACGGGTCAGCGGCTGGTTCGGCGGCAACGAGGCAGCACCCAGAACCCTCACCTACTACCTGAACCTCAAGTGAAACCGGAGCGCTCCGTGGCCAAACGGCTGTACATCTGGCTGCTCGTCGCGGCGCTGGCCGCCGTGGCGGTACTGATCTTCGTCATGCGTTCTTCGCTGAACCACAAAGGGCCACAAGCTTATCCGGCTTCCGCTGAGAACCTGACCGTCACTATCGATCAAGAGAAGTTCGTCATGAAGGATGGCGTCGCCGAGCGGAACGCAGCTCCCGGATCGGCCGCCAAGAACACCCTCCGCGTCGTCGGCCAACCGGTTACCGGCGACGTCAACGGCGACGACAAGCCTGACACCGCACTGCTCCTGCGCAATGAACCGGGGGGAAGCGGCACCTTCTACTACGCGGTGCTCGCGGTCAACGACGGCGGCAGCTACCGGGCCAGCAATGTGCTTGCCCTCGGTGACCGAATCGTGCCGAAGAGCATCGACTTCAGCGACGGCCGGTTCGTCTACCGTTTCCTGGAGCGCAAGCCGGGGGAGCCGATGGCGGCCGAGCCGACCGTGGAGCAGAAGGTCTACGTCCAATTCGATCCGGCGACGCAGCGGATCTCGGCGCTCAGTTGAGCGCAGCGGCGAAGAACTGCGCGGTGGCCGCTGAGGCGTTGACCGCGAAGCTGGTCGGACCCACCACCTCGACCGGCAGCGAGAAACGACCCGCCGGCCAGGTATGACCCCCGCCGTTGATGGAAACCAGTATCACCACGGTGTTGTCGGCACAGCCCGTGGCGGTCATCTCCTGTACCTCGCCCGTCGCCCCCGGATCGTTGAGCAGGGGGCCGGGGCAGCGGTCCATCTCCCGCCACCGCTCAGCCAGCGCAGGCGCGGAGACGATGTCACTGGGGCCGCCCCGGCCGTTCATGACGCCGCCGCCGTAGGGCACGACCGGGTCTGCGGTGCCGTGGACCGCCATCACCGATACGGGGCGCGAGGGGGAGCACGGCATGGCGGCACCCAAAGTTCCGGCCACCGGAGCGATCGCGGTCACCAGATCGGCACGTTCGCACACCAGGCGGTTGGCCATGAACGCCCCGGCCGACATGCCGGTCACGAACACGTGCCCGGCCGGGATGCCGTAATCGTGGCTGAGCCGTTCGATCAGCGCGGACAGGAAGCCGACGTCGTCGACGCCCTGGCGGTCCGGCACCGACGCGCCCCGGCCGTCGGCCCACGTGGCGTCGATCCCGTCGGGGTAGGCGACGACGAACCCGTAGCGGTCGGCCACCGTGTTGTAGTCGGTGAGGTCAGCCTGCTGCTGTCCGTTCATGCCGGCGCCATGCAGGTTGATGACCAGGCCGCCGGCTTGAGCCGCGCCCGCCGGAGCGTGCACGAGGTAGGTGCGCTGCAGGCCCCCGACGGTCAGCATGCCGGGTGGATCGATCGGGTCGGCGGATGCGGGCGATGCGGCGATTCCCCCGATCACAAGGGCAGCAGCGAGGGCCGAGAAGCGCTTCATCACGCTCCCAGTTTGCCAGGTGGTCAATTGCGCCCGGCCCCAACTGTCCACCGACGGCCTGGCAGCGGCGATAGGGTCGGGGCCATGACGGAGTTGGTCAGTCGGTGAACGGCCAGCTCATCGCGGTGATGGCCGGGCTGATCTTCTGCTATGCCCTGCTCGCGCGTGGGCTGACCTTCGCCAATGTCACAGCTCCCATGCTGAGCGTGGTGGCCGGGCTGATCTTCTTCGCCACCAGCAATGTCGACATCAATGCCGACTTCGTCCACGCTCTGGCCGAGGGCACCCTGGTCATCATCCTGTTTCACGACGCCTCGACGGTGCGCATCAATGCGCTTTGGCACGATCCGGGAATCGCATTACGGCTCTTGGTGATCGGCTTTCCGCTGGCGCTGCTGGCGACGTTCCTGGTGTCAGAAGCCCTGTTGCCGGCGCTGGGCGTCGGGGGTGCCTGGCTGATTGCGGCGGCGATCACTCCTACCGACGCCGGCCTGGGTGCGCCCACGGTGCTCAATCCAGTCGTGCCGCGGCGGGTACGACGTGGGCTCAACGTTGAAAGCGGCCTTAACGACGGTCTGGCGACACCCATTGTCCTGATGGCGTTGGGGGTGCTTGCCGAACACGAAAACGCGCCGATTCCGGGGCTGCTCGGTATCGGTGTCAGGTCGGTGTTGCTCGCGCTCGGATGCTCGGTGGTGCTGGCACTTGTGGCGGCGTGGTGCATCGACCGTTCCCGCGAGCGTAATCTCAACGGTTTGCGGGGACGTCAGATCGCGACCCTTGTCCTGCCGGCGCTGCTGTTCGGCGTCGCCGAGTTGATCGGGGCGAACGCCTTCATCGCGGCTTTCGTCGGCGGCCTGGCGTTCGGTGCGGCGTCGGTCAGCCTTGCCGAGGACCATGCGACTGCCGGCTTGCTGGAGACTTCAGCCGACTTGCTCGGGTTCGTCGTGTGGTTCCTGTTCGGCGGAGTGCTGCTGGTCGTCGTCACGGCGGGACTGAAGTGGCAGTATCTGGTCATTGGAGTGCTGGCGCTGACCGTGCTGCGGGTGGTTCCCGTCGCTCTGTCGATGATCGGTACCGGATTCCATTGGCGCACAGTGGCTTTCCTGGGTTGGTTCGGACCGCGGGGCCTGGCCACGATTGTGTTCGGCTTGTTGGCTCTGGAGGAACTCGGTCCGGACTCACCGTTCATCCACGATGTCGCCGCTGTCATGGCGGTCACGGTGTTGCTCAGCGTGTTCGCGCACGGATTCACCGCCGGACCGCTGTCCAAGGCTTACGGCAAGTGGGCCGAGCACAGCGGCGACCCGATCAGCCTCGAACCGTCGGTGGAACCCCGGTCATCGCGGGGCCGCACGGGTCACTGAGCCGAGGGCGACTCGGGTCCCTGGTCGATGAATGCGATCAGCGCTTGGGTCACCTCTGGTGAGTACAGCAACGACAGATGACCCAGTCCATCAACCGCGACATCCCGGCCGCCGCGGGAGGCCAGAGCGCTTGTCGTCGGGGGATGAACGATGTTGTCGTGGGTCGAGTAGACGCTCAATGTCGGTGTGATCAAGGGCCGTTCGCGACGTTCGGTGTGGAACTGGCCCTCGCGGAGTTCTTTGGCCACCTTGCCCAGAATCGGACCGCGCCACTTCACGCCGGCGTGCGGTGTGCCGACAGTGATGCAATGTGCCACGCGCTGTTGGCCGTTGGGGCCGTGGGCGTACTCCACGCACACCAGGCCACCGAGTGAATGCGCCACCAGGGTCACCTTGCCGGCGCCGGTCTCAGCACAGATGCGTTCGACGAACTTCTCCAGCCGGGGGACGTTGCGGTCGACGGAGTCGAACCACGGATAGTTGAAGCCGTACAGCGGCCCTTTGGACGCCTTGCGGAATTGTTTTGCCATCCACCAGAAGTCGGCTCGGTTCTGAAAATACCCGTGCACGAAGATGACCGGGATTCCGCTTCCGCCGCCCATCTTCCGGCCGATGAAGAAGTAGAACGGGACGAGCGGCTGGGTGATCAGAACGTAGTACAGCTCGTGGAGCATGGCCGCCATCTGGCGCTGTCCCGGCCGCCGCTCGACGTGAGCGGCCATCAGGAAGAAGGAGCCCACCAGGTACACCAGCGCGCCGGCGAGCAGGACAGCGGCGATCGCCAACACACAGAGTTCGGCGGCCTTGAGCGTCACGGCGGAATCGTATGACAGCAGAGCCGATCATTTGCCCGTTACGGCTGCGGGTACGGGGCGAATCGCATGTCGAAACCTTCCTTGCGGCTGGCAAGTTGCGCCTGACGTTCCGGTGCGGTGACCACGACCGTCCCGTCGGGCAGCACCGACGCCAGATCCGCCGTCTTCACCACCTGCGAACTGACCTTCGGATTATTCGGGTCGTTGGCATCAATCTGCTGAAAGCGGATCGCGATGGTGCCCTGGTTCAGTCCGCCGGTGGAGTCCCAGTTCCACACGCTGGTGCCGTCGGCGAGAAGGGGTTCCGTCGGCGACACCACGATGGTGTACGACCCGTCCGGGTTGCTCCTCGCCTGGGCGTTGTTCAGGCTCGTTTGTTGGTCGGCGTAGTTGCCGGTGATCGTCCAGGCGTTGGTGACCGGCACGCTGAAGTATCCGGCGTTGTTCGGTCGGATCGTTAAGACCAGCGATTCGTCGCCGGCCAGTTGGAAATACCCCGCGCTCTGCAGCTGCGTCGCCAGGAACGAGGCGTTGCGGGTCGGGTCGGTGAAGACGTTCGGCGGCCTGAGCTCGCCGGTCAAGGGATCGGTGGTGGCCACCCGGATGTAGGTCGCTTCCTCCGACAGACCCCGCAGCATCAGCGCAGCCGCGAGCAGGCCTTGCACGAAGGGCGGGGTGGAGGGCAGCGGGGGGATCACCGACACCAGCGACGTCAGCAGCGGGCTCTTCGCCACCGCCGGCCCGATGACGGGGATGGCGAATCCGCCGAACTGGCTGAAGAGGCTGTTGGGCGGGCCTGCGGTGCGGTGGATCGCCAGGGCCATGGGTTCCTGAACATTCCAGTCCTCCAACGTATCCCGGATCGCAATCAGAGTGGTGTCGGGAGTCAGTTGGAGGTGGTTCTTCTGGCCCGGCATCGCGGGGTCACCACTTGCCGTGATCACGAAGGTGCCGTCCGGGCCGAGTTCGAGTTGGTCTGCGTCGAGGACGGCCGAGGTGGTCCCCGTCGTTCCGGTCAGCACGCTGAAGCTCGCCTGCCTCGCGTTCTCGGGCAGGCGCCCGGTGATCACGTACTGGGAGGCGTAGTTGACGCCGGTGAAGCGATAGATCGTGTCGGGGTTGTCGTAGAGGATGCGTGATCCGAGGACGTCCGCTCCGTACCACTGGTGCGGCGGAGCCACCTGCGTGACGATCGTCGGCTGATTGGAGTTCAGGATCTGCACCTGAAAGGCCGACGCCATCGCCCACTCGTCGATTGCTGCGGGGAGCGCGGCGATGTTGGCCGCGTCCGGACCCCCGACGAGTGAGTACTGCTTTGCTGCGGTCATGCGCCACGCCAATCGCAACACCGCCTTGGACACCGCGACCGGCAGAGTCCGTTCGGTGCGCATCGCGGTCTTCTCAGCCTCGATCTGCTCGGGGGTTCCCAGCGGGCTGACCGCTTGACCCGACGGCTGCACGGCAGCCGGAACGGCGACCGGGGCAGCGATGCCTGCGCTCAGCGGACCGGGGGAAAGGATCGCGGCAGCCGGCGGTGGCGTCAGCACCGCGGTGGGAGCCCCGTGTCCGGTCGTGCGCTTGGCTGCGGGCAATGATCGTGCGGCAGAGGCAGGCGCGGGGGATGAGCGGCTGACCCGCTGAGCTTTGGGACCTGCCGCCGCGGATCTGGCCTGGTGCGATTGGCCGCTGGATCGGGGACTGTCACCTGCACTGCCATCACCGGTATCGGCATGGGCCGCGGCGGCGCCGGCCATGCCCAACCCGGCCGCCACAGCCGCGGCTCCCAGCCAGGCCGTCACTGCGAGTTCGCGCCGGGGGGCATCTCTGTGCTGCATATTTCGAACTGTAGAACAACCATCCGGTCTGGCCCGAGCCATTGACAAAGAAAGTCTCATGTCTTAGTAATGAGACATGGTAGCTCAGATGTCTCATACCAGGTTCGAACTACGCGCTGGCGAGACTTGGGCCGATCCGTGGCCCATGTACACCGCACTGCGCGACCACGACCCGGTGCACCACGTCAGTGCCGGGACTCCTGGGAATGACTACTGGGTGCTCTCGCGGCACGCCGACATTTGGGCCGCCGCGCGCGACCACGAGACGTTCTCCTCGGCGCAGGGGCTGACGGTCAACTACAACGAACTCGAACTCATCGGGCTCAAGGACAACCCGCCGATGGTCATGCAGGACCCGCCGGCGCACACCGAGTTCCGCAAGCTGGTGGCCCGGGGGTTCACCCCGCGGCAAGTGGAGGCCGTCGAACCGGCTGTCCGCGCCTTCGTCATCGAGCGGATCGAGCGGCTGCGATCGGCCGGCGGTGGCGACATCGTCGCCGAGTTGTTCAAGCCACTGCCCTCGATGGTGGTCGCGCATTACCTCGGGGTGCCCGCCACGGACCGGGCGCGGTTCGACGGGTGGACCGAGGCGATCGTCGCCGCCAGCACCGAAGCCGGGGGACTGGCCGGCGCCAGCAATGCCATCGTGGAGATGATGGGCTTTTTCAGCGAACTCATCCGACGGCGGCGCTCCGATCCCGGAGACGACACGGTATCGCATCTGGTGTCCGCCGGGCTGGGTGCCGACGACGACCCGGCCGGCCTGCTGTCCATCCTGGCGTTCGCGTTCACCATGGTCACCGGCGGCAACGACACGACCACCGGAATGCTCGGCGGCGCAGTCCAATTGCTGAGCGGCAGCCCCGCAGCGCCGTCTGCTGACCGACCGGCCCGACCTCATCCCCGACGCGGTGGAGGAGTTCCTACGGCTCACCTCACCTGTGCAGGGCCTGGCACGCACCACAACCCGCGACGTCACAATTCAGGCCACCGCCATCCCGGCCGGCCGAAAAGTGCTGCTGCTGTACGCCTCGGCCAACCGCGACGAACGGCACTACGGTCCCGACGCCGGCGAACTCGACGTGACGCGCAAGCCCCGCAACATCCTGACTTTCAGTCACGGCGCACACCACTGTCTCGGTGCCGCGGCCGCCCGAATGCAGTCGCGGATCGCGCTCACCGAACTGTTGGCCCGGTGTCCGGACTTCGAGGTCGACGAAGACGGAGTCGTTTGGGCCGCAGGCAGCTACGTACGTCGTCCCGTCTCGGTCCCGATCCGGTTGGCGAACTGATATGCCGGACTGGTTGGCGCCGCGGCGCACAGCGGCCTGTGACCGCGTCCTCGATGCCGCCGGTGAGTTGTTCGCTGCGCGAGGCGTGGCAGCGGTCGGCATGAACGACATCGCCCGCGCCGCAGGATGTTCCCGGGCGACGCTGTACCGCTACTTCGACAACCGTGAGGCGCTGTACTCGGCGTACGTCCACCGGGAGGCACGGACTCTGAACCGCCGGATCGCCGAAATGGCCCACGGGATCAGCGACCCATCGGAGCGACTGCTGGCAGCCATGACCAACGCGCTTGCGTTGGTACGGGAGAACCCCTCGCTGTCAGCGTGGTTCGCCCGAACACCGGCGGGCGCCGAAGCAGCCGAGGAATCCGCAGTGGTTCAGGCGATGTCGGCAGGATTTCTGCTGTCGCTGGGCCATGCCGACGTCGCGGCGGCGCAACGGTGGGCGCGCTGGCTGGTTCGGGCATTGGCATCATTGCTGAGCGTTCCCGGCCGCGACGCCGACGACGAGCGTGCAATGCTGACGGAACTCGTTGCCGGTTGCGTCCTGACCGTACGTTCGTAATTCCAACTCCGCCAACGTAATTCATCACAGTGACGAAATTTTGCTCGGATGATGGCGATTAGCGCTCGCCGTTGCGCACCGCCCGCCCCTGAACGACACCGTATTCATCCCGCACGTCGATGAGATCAAGTGCAACGTTCTACGGCCTTGGCTGGAGAGAGCGCTCGGCGACATCAACTCGCTTCTTGGCGGCCTGGCAGTGAGGGACCGGGGGAGCGGGCCACGCCGCGGCCATCTGCAGCAACCTGCCAAGAACGGTTCAGCGGCATCACCCCCGTCTCGGTGCGGCCGGGGGCTGGCGCTGTGCCGATATGGAAGATCTACACCTGGCTGCTCAACGACCCGCTCGGCCCGACTGAAATCGCCTGTCTGGCACGGCCTCTTGAGACAGAGAGGCGCCGTCTAGCTGACTAGAGCTGACCCAGCGGCCGGCACACATTGGACAACGCGTTCCAGTACTCACCGGGCGCACAGTCTTCCGCCGGCCGCGGCGTCTGGCAGGTGTTGGTAATCGGATCCCAGAATTGTTCGTTGACGCAATTCAGCGGCTCTGCCGAACCGATCCCGGCGCCGAACAGGGACACGGCAGTAATGGGAGTGGCCGCAAGAATGGCGATGGTCGGACGGCGTAAAAGATTTCGCATGAATTGATTCTGCCAGAGGCACAATTCTCCCGCTTGGACGTCGCGAAAATCCTTTGCACCCATGAGTGGTTGGTCCTCACATGTCAGGGACGCGCTCTCAAAGCCACCCAGCCGG